>NZ_AJVM01000067.1:0-195574 GCF_000281735.1 Rhizobium sp. AP16
GCTGCGCCTGCCGGCGCGGATCTACACCGATATTTTCCGGGGCCTCCCGGCCATCGTGACGATCCTGATCATCGGTCAGGGCTTTGCCCGTATCGGCCGCGAACTGTTCGGGCCCTCGCCATTTCCGCTCGGCATCATCGCGCTCAGCCTGATCGCCGGCGCCTATATCGGAGAAATCTTCCGTTCCGGCATCCAAAGCGTCGAACGCGGTCAGATGGAGGCCTGTCGTGCACTCAGCATGAGCTACGGGCAGGGGATGCGGCTAATCGTTATCCCGCAAGGCGTACGGCGCGTTCTGCCGGCACTCGTCAATCAGTTCATCGGCAACGTGAAGGATTCGAGTCTCGTCTATTTCCTGGGACTGCTCGCGTCCGAGCGCGAGATCTTCCGCGTCGGCCAGGATCAGGCCGTGGTGACAGGCAACCTGTCGCCATTGCTGCTGGCCGGTGTGTTCTATCTCCTCATTACCGTGCCGCTCACCCATTTCGTCAACTACATCGATGCGCGGCTGCGGCTTGGAAGACAGGGGCGGGGTTCCGGCGCTGCCAGCGGTCTCGTCGAGGTCGGAGAATTACGAGCTGCTTCCAGCACGGCCGTTGGCAGCGAACCACGCTTCAAGGCCGGTGCGCTCAAGGTCCGCGATCTCAGCATGGCCTATGGTGATCTCGATGTGCTGAAGGGTGTCGATCTCGATATCGCGCCAGGCACGGTGACCTGTATCATCGGCCCATCGGGTTCCGGCAAGTCGACGCTTTTACGGTGCTTGAACCGGCTGGTGGAGCCGAAGCGCGGCGATATTCTGCTCGATGGCGAGAGCATTCTGGCGATGAAGCCGGAGAGCCTGCGTCGGCGCGTCGGCATGGTGTTCCAACACTTCAATCTGTTTCCGGACCATACCGCGCTCGAAAACGTCATGCTGTCGTTGACGAAGATCAAGAAGATGCCGAGGAGCGAGGCGCGTGGGATTGCTGAAGCACGCCTTACCGAGGTCGGTCTCGCCGAACGCAAGGATCATCGCCCGGCTGGCCTGTCGGGTGGACAACAGCAGCGCGTTGCGGTTGCCCGCGCTCTGGCAATGGATCCAGAGGTCATCCTGTTCGACGAGGTGACGAGCGCGCTCGATCCTGAGTTGGTCAAGGGCGTTCTCGACCTGATGGCAAACCTTGGCCGCCAGGGCATGACGATGGCTGTCGTGACCCACGAGATGGGGTTTGCCCGCAGGGTTGCCGATCAGGTCGTGTTCATGGACGAAGGCCGCATCATTGAAGCGGGTTCGCCGCAGCAAATTTTCGACAGTCCGCAAAGTGAGCGGTTGAAGCGTTTCCTCGCGGAAGTTCTTTGATGCCGCTCGACCATTACGGATTTTCACAACCAGACAACGTCAATAGATAAGGTTATCCAACATGCATGCTTCCACTCAGCCTTCGAAGGTCATCGTCGTTGGCGGCGGGATTTTCGGAGTTTCGACCGCACTTCATCTCGCGCGGCTCGGCGTTCGCACGGTGATCATCAATGACGGTCCGCTGGCGAACGGCGCCTCTGGCCGGTCGCTCGCCTGGCTCAATTCAGCGCGAAAGCGCTCAAACGCCTATCATCGGCTGCGCATGGCCGGCATCGACCGCTATCGGACACTCGCCGCCAAATATCCGGATGCGCGGTGGCTGCGTTTCGACGGCGGGCTGACTTGGGATGCGGATGGCCGGGGCAATGAGATCGGGGAAGTTTTCGAATACGAACGCAACCTCGGCTATCACGCTCTGCTGCTCGCCCCGTCGAAGGTTGCGGAGACGACGCCGGGCGTCGATGCCAGCATGGTGACGCCGCAGGGTGCCAAGTTCAATCCGGGTGAAGGCTGGGTCGATCTGCCGTCGCTGATCGGTGTTCTCGCGGAGGAGTTCAAGGCTATGCGTGGTGAGATCGTCACCGACGCCGGACGCGCGACCGTCAATGTCGAGGGGGGCCGGGTTCGTGGCGTGACGACATCGAATGGTGTCCGTTGGGACGCTGACGCCGTATTGCTCGCAGCTGGTGGTGCCGTTCCTAAAATCGTCGCCGAGGCTGGCCAGCACATTGGCGACGGAACGCCGATTGCGCTTCTCGTCAGGACAAAGCCGATTAAGCATCCATTGAAAGCGGTCCTGAACACACCACGCGTCGCCATTCGGCCGACGCCTGATGGTGGCTTTGCACTTGATTCCGCTTGGTCCGAGGAGGAAGTGGGCGTGAATGCGGACGGAACCTACGAGATCAAGTCCTCGACGCTCGAAGGGCTTCTTCGCGAGGCGTCGAAGGTGCTCGAGGGCAATCCGACGCTCGAACTAGCGGACTATGGCGTCGGACCGAAGCCCATTCCCGGCGACGGCGACCCGGTGTTCGGAGAATTGCAGTCCATCCCCGGCTACTTCGTCGCCTTCAGCCACAGCGGCGCCACGCTCGGCTTGATCGCCGGTGAACTGCTTGCCGATGAGATCGCCACAGGAAAGCGCCATCCGCTGCTGGCCAATTTCCGGCCAGAGCGTTTTTCCAAGTAGCTCGCACAGGGCGTTCAGGCCCCCTGCTGTTTCGGCGGGGGGCTTTGCTCAGTGGATCGAGCCGAGTAGCACGGGGCTTGAGGCGAGGTTGTCGACGAGCACCGTCATTGCATAGCAGGCGACAAGCAATTGAGCCGAAAAGGTCAGCACCGGCCTCCAGTCCTTGGCGGTCGGTGATCGATTGTAAGGCAAGGCGGAGCCGTTCCCGGTTTCAAGGGGGATGATCTCGAAGGTCTTTGCTCCGAACGCCAGCAAGCAGAGAATGTTGAAAATGATGAATTGGCGTGCCCCCGCGCCGATGGTGCAAAACATCGCGTTGCAGCCAAGACAGCTGGCCCAAAGATAGATGCGCCCCTGCTTGCCGAGATAGCGTCTTACGCCCAACAGCCCATTCAGCAATTGTTCCGGATCGCCTGATCCTGCATTGCGGGTTTGTTTCACATCCGGTCTCCTTGCCCGAATCCGGGCGGATACAAGGAAACCAGTTTTCGCCTGCCACATGTGTTGCATTGTATTGCGGCGTGTTTTTTTAGTTTGCTGCGGGTGCACTGCGGCGGCGGATAGTCAAGCGATCCGAGCGCATCTACAACCCTCGCCACATGAGCGATCCCGTCGCAACAAATTGTAACAACATATAACACTGCATTACATCGGAATCGCTATGGTAAGTCCGTATTCGAATATGAGGTCGCAAATGCTAGCTGAGTCCCTGCCATCCGATCGTCCGACGGACGTGCTGATCTGTCTCGACAATCCGCAGGCCGCCACGAGTATCGGGTCGGTCCTGTCGGCGCGCGGCCTCTCGGTTGCGGCAATCTCGATGTCGGGAATGCAGAGCGAGTTCGAGCCGAATGGCTGCCGGGTGGTGATAACGCATACGGCGATGATCGGACGAGTGCGGAACCGATTGAAGCTGCCGATCGTCAATGTCGAGGCTTTCATCTTCGAGCGTCAGGACGGTTCTGATGCCAGCTCGCCAAAGCAGTTTGACGGCGCCGCCTTCGTGAAGCGTGTTCTGACGGTGATGAGCGACGCCGAAAGACGCGCACCACGCTAATGCGTACCGGGCGTGAGAATCTGGGGGCATCCGAAGGCATTTCCGGTCAACCTCTTACGGAACTGCGAAACGCCCTGGTCTGGTTTCTGGAAGCCTCCATCGCCGTGGTCTTCGGCCTGTCGGGGTTTTTGAAGATATCGAAACCGATCGAATATCTCGGCAGTCTGGGTATGGATTCCGTGACGGTTCTTCCCGAATGGGCCGTTCGTATCGTGGGCACCGTCGAATTGCTGTCGGCAAGCGCCTTGTTGGTGCCGGCCATGCTTGGCGTGCTTGTCAGCCTCGCACCATCTGCCATCATCGTCCTTCTGGCCGTTGAAGGTTTTGCCATCATCCTTGAACTTGCGGTTGTTCACGGCGATTACGCGCTGACCATGAATATCGCCCTGCTCGGCTGTCTGGCGGTTGTCGCCTGGCACCGTCTCCAAGCCATCCGATAATGGCTTGGGTTTTTACAAGCGCTGCTGGGTGACCTTGTCGAAGAAGTGAACATTCGACGATTTGAAGGAAAGCTGCACCTTCTGGTTTGGCGCCAGCTCGGCGCGCTCCCGCATGACCCATGTCAGTTCCTTGCCCTCGACATCCAGCGCCACATGCGTCTCGGACCCCGTGGGCTCGATGAGAGTAACGGTTGCCGGCACGCCGCAGTCGGCCGCAAAGGAGATGTCTTCGGGTCGAATGCCGATGAGGACATCCTTGCCCTCCGCCTGAGCCGGCGCATCGAGGAGTTCGACCGGCGTGCCGCTCGGCAACAACAGGGTCGGCTTTGGGCCGCCGGTTAGCCTGCCTTCGAGGAAATTCATCGCGGGGGAACCGAGGAAGCCGGCGACGAAGACATTTCGAGGCCGGTCGTAAAGCTCGAGCGGTGTTCCGATCTGCTCGACTTTGCCGCCCTGCAACACCACGATCTTGTCGGCCATCGTCATCGCCTCGATCTGGTCGTGGGTGACGTAGACGATAGTCGTTTTCAGCCGCTGATGCAGCGCCTTGATCTCGGCCCGCATCTTGACGCGCAATTTGGCGTCGAGATTGGACAGCGGTTCATCGAAAAGGAAGACCTTCGGATCGCGCACGATAGCGCGGCCCATGGCGACGCGCTGGCGCTGGCCGCCGGAAAGCTGTGCGGGCTTGCGGCCGAGCAATGGCTGAAGCCCGAGGATCTGCGCGGCCTCGCCGACCTTCCGCTCGATTTCGGGACGCTTCGCGCCGGCAAGTTCCAGCGCGAAGCCCATGTTCTGGGCGACGGTCATCTGCGGATAGAGCGCATAGTTCTGGAAGACCATCGCGATGTCGCGATCCTTCGGCTGCAGATTGTTGACGACGCGCCCGCCGATGGAGATCTCGCCGTCGGTGATTTCCTCCAGTCCCGCGATCATTCGAAGAAGCGTTGACTTGCCGCAGCCCGATGGCCCGACGAGAATGACGAATTCTCCGTCCGATATGTCGACATCGACGCCATGGATGATATCCACCGCTCCATAGGACTTCTTGACGTTCTTGATGGTCAATCCAGACATGAAATTCCTCCCTGTGAGGCCCGATCAGTTCTTTTTACGGATGCGAAGGGCCTGGTATGGCTTGCCCGGCAATTCGACGCCAAAGGCGGCGTCCGGCTGGCCGCCGCGCACGATCGCACCGTGCCGTGTGGGGTGCGGGATCGGAGCGTCCACCTTCCTTGCGGGGGTAATGGTCATCTCCCAGGTATCGATGATGTCGACGTCGTAGTCGGTGCCATCCTTGGGCAGACCCGTCGACCAGATGACGGGCTGGTGTTCGCCGAGATAGATGTAGCTGAGATCACCGTCGCGGGCGCCGGAAACGCGCGTCCAGGGCCACTCGCCGGCTCCTGCCATCGGCTCTAAGCCGTTGACGACGTCCTGCTCCAGCAGCTCGCGCAGAAAGCCGATGCGCTTCCATGCCTCGCCGCGCAGTTCGCCACCCTTGGCCCACCAGATGAGGTCTTCCGGATGCGAATAGGTCTCCCCATGCCCGGCATAGCCGCCGCGAACCATGGTGATCCAGAAGCGATGCACTAGTTCCTGCGCGGTCAGATTGCCCCAGGACTGGATGATATTGCCTTCATATTCCGGCTCGTCGTTGACGACAGGCTTGCCATAGGCATCGCGCCATTCCTGCGTCCGCTTGACGTCCCAGTTCTGGATGCAGGTATGCGTGACCCAGGGCTTGCGATGATCGAAGTTCATCGTCTGCTCGCCATTGTGGATCGATTTCAGATGGCCGTAGGGATCGTTCTCCTCGAGGATATGGAAATAGCGGTCCCATTGCGCCATCGGCTTGGTGTCGAGGAGGAAGTCATATTCGTTGGCGAGCGCCCACCAGACGTTCCGATAGGCGGCAAGCCGTGCCGCGAGATATTCGACATAGCGGAAGTCCTGCTCGGCCGACATGTCGGCATAGCCCCAACGGTCATAGGGATGGAACATGATGATATCGGCTTCGATGCCAAGCGCGCAAAGGGCCGCAACCTGCTTTTCGAAATGCTGGAAGAGGACCGGGTTCGGACGGTCGACGTCCTCCTTGCCGTCTGCTCCCTTCTCGAAGCAGGGATAAAGCGGTTCGTTGACATTATAAGGGTAGTCCTTCGGAAACACCCCCATGCGGATCTTGTTGAAGCGTGCGTTCTTTAGCGTCTCGAGCGTTTGCGCCTGCATCTCCAGCGGCTGATGCGTCCAGGCATAGCAAGTCGTCCCGAAGGAGAGGAATGGCCTGCCGTCGGCATAGGCGAAATGGAATTTGTTGCGCACGCGCACCGGCCCGTGATTGCCCTCGGACGGCTTGGTGGCGACGAGCGAGCCGGACTTGCCGTCGAGTTCCGCAGTCTTGGAACGCGTCCTGAAGGACCATTCGCCTTCGTTGTCGGGCATGAAGCGAACGCGATAGATGCCGTCGCCATCGTAAAAGCCAGGCACGCGGACCTCGCGGCTGTTCTGGCTGAAAACGGCATCGAATGCCACGTCGAGATAGGGATTGCCGCCCGAAGGGCCGTTGAAGGCTGCCTCGAAGACGCCCCATTTTTCGACGGTTGCATTGGACATGATATTCTCCTCGAAAGACTTTGGAATTAGGGGCTCAGCCTTTGACGGCGCCAGAAGTGAGGCCGGAGACGAAGTATCGCTGGAAGATGAGGTAGACGAGCGTTGCCGGCAGCACGGTCATGACGATCGCGGCATTGAGCTGACCGTAATCGTTGGAAAACTGCCCCTGGAAGGACATCAGCCCCAGCGGCAGCGTCCACATATGCTGATCCTGGAGCAACACGAGCGCCATGGCGAACTCGTTCCAGGTGGAGACGAAATCCAGGATCAGGAGTGCGGCGAGCACCGGCAGGCAGACCGGCAGAAAGATCCGGCGGAAGATGGTGAAGTGGCTCGCACCGTCGATCAGGGCTGCTTCGGAGAGTTCCTTCGGAATGCCCTTGAAGAAGCCGTGCAGGATGAAGACCTGGTACGGCACGCCGAAGGCGATATAGGGCAGGATGACGCCGGAATAGGTGTCGATCAGCCCCAGCGAATTGACGAGCGTAAACAGCGGCGCCAGCATGACCTGAAACGGGATCATCGTGCCGAAGACGACGAGAAGCAGCAATGCCTTGCCAGTCTTCAACGGTATCTTGGCGAGCGCATAGGCCGCCATCGCCGAAAGCGCCAGCCCCAACGGAACCTTGATGACGGTGATGATGGCGCTGTTGAAGAATGCGTTGGCGAAGTTTCCGCGGCTCCAGGCGTTGCTATAATTCTCGAGGGCCAGATGGACGGGCGGCATGAAGGCGCCAGTGCTGGTAACATCGGCCTTCGTCTTCAGTGATGTGAAGACGATGAACACGAAGGGCGCGACCCAGATCAGTGCGACGACGATAAGTGCGATCCAGAGCCCGATCAGGATCGGATCCCGCCTTGGTTTTCCGACGGTGGCCGTATCGAAGGTGGCGGCCATGGATTCGGGTGACGTCGCGGTCATTGCTCGGCCTCCTCATGCTTCTGCGTCCACCGCAGGTAGGGGACGACAATGGCGATGGTGATCAGCAGCAGGACGACCGAGATTGCCGCGCCACGACCGAAATCGAATATCTGCATCGCCTGGGTGAAGGCCCAGAGCGCCAGCATCTGCGTGGATTGCGCCGGTCCGCCGCCGGTGAGGCCATAGACGATGTCGAAGGCCTTGAGCGACGAAATGATCGACAGCACGAGTACGATCGTGATGGTCGTGCGAAGGGCGGGGAAGGTGACGTGTTTGAAGACGGCCCAGCGTCCCGCGCCGTCGATGCGAGCGGCTTCGACCAGAGACTGCGAAACATTCTGCAGACCGGCCAGGAAGAGAACCATGGAAAAGCCGACAGACTGCCAGAGATAGGCGACGAAGACCGAATAAAGCGCGATGTTTCTATCGCCGAGCCAGTCCTTTATCCAGGTCTGGAGGCCCATGGATGTCAGTATTTCGCTGAAAAGGCCGAAGAACGGATCGTACATCCATTTCCACATCGTTGCGACGGCGATGGGGGCGATGATGACCGGAAGGTAAAAGATGGCGCGGAACGTGTTGCGGCCGAAGAGCTTCTGATTGAGGCTCAATGCCAGGAGCAGCCCCACCATTGGCGGGAACACCAAACACATGATGGTCCAGATGACCGTATTCTTGAAGGCGACCCAGAAGACGGGATCGCGCGTAAAGATGTATTGATAGTTCGCAAGGCCGACAAAGGGGCGCTGAGGATCGAGCCCGTTCCACTTCTGGAAGCTCAATATCGCGACATTGACCATCGGATACAGCGCGAAGATCGCGTAGATCGCCAGCGCCGGGGCGAGCAACAGGAACGCCTGCACGCGGGGATCATGTGTTCGGTTTCGCAATGACATTCTCATCTGCTCCGGGCGACAGGCGGCTGGCGCGTGGGCTTTTGGGACTCGGGCAATAGCCGGCCCCGATGGATGATCGGGACCGGTCAGCGTCCTGGGAGGACTTAGGTCCGGCCTGCGATGAAGGTCTGCAGCTGCTTGGCGGCATCCGCCGGTTCAATGTTTCCGGACGCAACGTCATTGATCACGCGGAAATATTCGGTCGTAACATCAAGCGGAAACGCCTGGTCGCCGTTCATGTAGACCTTGCCGTAGGTCTTGAAGATTTCCAGCCATTTGGCTTCAAGCGGCTTCTGGTCGGTGTATTGGACGTTCTTGTTGACCGAGATCGAGCTGATCTGCCCGACCAGATCCTGCTGGACCTTGGTCGACAGGAAATAATCCAGGAATTTCGCAGCAAGATCAGGATCTTTGCTCTTGGTGCTCACGTAGTTGTATTCGGCAAAGCCGTAGAGGCGGTTGGTGTTCGTCGGGAACGGGAAGATCCCGTAGTCGTCGAGGTTTGCGTCGCTGCCGCTCAGCTGGCCGACAAGCCAATCCCCTTCCAGCATCATTGCCGCGCGGCCCGCAACGAACAGGCTGTAGGATTGCTGATTGCTGATCCCCATGAAGGGCTGAAGCGTGTAGTTCTTGGTCCACTTTGCGAACTCGGTGAAGGCATCCGTCGCGCAAGGCTCTTTCGTCCAGTCAAGCTTCATCGCCATCAGCGCATCGTGCTTGTCGGCACCGCACTTCGTTTCAAGAATCACGTCCATCAGCCGCATGACGTGCCAATTGACCGAGCCGCCAAAGGTGAAGGCCGGAATTCCGGCAGTTTTCAGCTTCTCGGCATCCGCAAGCAGATCCTCGTAGGTTTTCGGCTCCTCGGTGATCCCGGCCTGCTGGAACAGTTTCTTGTTGTAGTAGACGGCCTCACCCTTGAAGGTGAAGGGGACGCCATGCTTGCCGCCCGGATAAAGGTCGGCGAAGGCGGCCGCCGAGGGGAGGAGCTCATCGCTCCACTTGTACTGGGTGTAATATTTGTCCAGCGGCAGCGACAGGCCGGCTTTAACATATTCGCCACCGAGACCAAGCCCGGCCCAGCTGAAATAGATATCGGGACCCTTGCTGGAACCCGCCGCCACGCGAAGAGCGGTCTTGTGTTCATCAACACCACGCTGAACGATTTCGATATGCGTTCCCGGGTTTGCCGCCTCGAAATCGGTCGCCACCTTCTTCAGCGCGGTATTGGCGCCGCCATTATCGAAATTGAGCGTCCACAGCGTCAGGTCCTGCGCTTTCGCACCGGTTGCCGCCAGGGCAGCCGCAGCAATCGCGACCGCGCCAAAACCTCTCGCATATTTGGAGTTGATCCGCATTTTTCCGTCCTCCTCTGAAGAATGCTGAGGGCGGTTTTGTCAAATCACCAGATACATGTCAACTGGTATGATGAGCTCATCATCATTGGGCCGAGAAGAAGGCGTGGAAGCATGCGACGACGACGGTTGTCGAGGCGGCACCAGGATCGATGTGACCCAGAGCGCGCTCGCCAAGCCTGGAGGAGCGCCCCTTCGTGGCTATCATATCCTTCGTTGCGTCCATGCCGGTTTGCGCCGCGACGAGCGCTGCGGAAAAGCATTCTCCGAGCGGCATTCCCTGGTCCCGCGCAGCCTGGCAGGCGGCGGCAGCCGGTGCCCAGGCGTCGATCATGGTCTTCTCACCGACTTCGGCCTTGCCGCGATCTTGGATCCCCTTGGCAATCGCCGCGAATGCACCGACCATGTCGTCGGCGGTGAGCGACGGCTTGCCCTTGACTGCGGCGCCTGCGCGCATCAGGCCGGTCGCGTAGAGCGGGCCTGAGGAGGCGCCGACCGCATTCAGGAAAGCCTTGGCTGCCGTGTTGAAGACAAGAGTGGGGTCGGCCGTTGCCGGATCGAGTTCGGCCGTCGCCTTGGCGGCTGCCGAAAAGCCCAACTCCATGGCGATCCCGTGATCGGCATCGCCGATCACGCCGTCAAGCTCGCAAAGCCGGTCCCTTTCGCGCGTCATCGCCTCGGCAATGAGGGCGATAAGAGATTTCAGATCGTCGGCTGTGATCGTCGTCATCAGAGCGCCTCGCCGGAACGGAACATCGCGCAATCGCAGGGGTGGTCGATCAGCCGCTGCAATTCATCGTCCAGATGCATCAGCGTGATCGAGGCGCCAGCCATTTCCAGCGACGTGCAGTAGTTGCCCACCAGCGACAGGTGGATCTCCACGCCCAGCGCATCGAGCGTCATCTTGACCTTGCGCATGATGATGTAGAGTTCCATCAGCGGCGTCGAGCCGAGCGAATTGATGAGCACCGCCACGCGGTCACCCCGCTTCGGCTTCATCTCGCCGAGGATCCTGTCGAGCAGTTCTGTGGTCACGTCATCGGCTGGCTTGAGCGGACCGCGGGCAACGCCGGGCTCACCGTGAATGCCCATGCCGATCTCCATCTCGTCGTCGCCGAGCTGGAAGTTCGGCTTCAGCGTCTGCGGCAGAGAGCAGGGTGAGAGCGCGACGCCCATCGTGTAGGCGCGGTCATTCGCCCATCGCGCGACCCGCTCTACCTCATCCAGACTGTACATCAGATCGCAGGCGGCACCAGCCGCCTTGAAGACGAAGACATTGCCAGCGACGCCGCGCCGGCGGTCCCGTTGGTCGATGGGGGCAGAGGCGACGTCGTCGGTCGTCAGCACGGTGCGGACCTCGATGTCATCCATGGTGAGCATCTCGGCCGCCATGTCGAAATTCATGACATCGCCGGCATAATTGCCATAGGCGAACAGGACGCCTGCACCATTGTTGACGGCCTTGGCACACTCGATGATCGGGTCCGGCGGCGGCGAGGCAAAGACATTTCCGACTGCTGCCGCATCGGCGAGCCCCTTGCCGACGAAACCCAGGAAGCTCGGTTCGTGTCCGGAACCGCCGCCAATGACGAGGCCGACCTTGCCCGGACGCGGGCCATGCTTTGCCACGATCGACCGCGGCGATCCGTCAATGGTGCGAAGGTGGTTGGGGTGGGCTGCCAGCACGCCGGCCAGCATTTCGTCCACGGCCGCCGCGCCGTCATTGATAAGCTTCTTTGTCTTCACGCCAGTCCTCCCGATCATTGCGATTCTGAAGACTAAGATGCGCGTCTCGCGGGCTAGGTCAATCCGCCAAAACGATCGAACCGACGGCGTAGGGTCCAATAGTGAGGCCATCGCCCGGAAGCTGGACAGCGGGGCGCAAGCGGCCAAGCTCGATCAACTGCGCCACGGGCGTCACGTTCACGAGCAGTAATTGTGGCGCGCCATGCGCTGGCTTGGCAATGAAGGCGAGGACTGCGGTCGGGTCGGAAGATATGCATTCCCGCCATGGACTGCCGGCGAGGCGGGCCAGCAGGGCAACCGTGTTAAAGATCGGGCGTCTGCCGCCGGCTGGAGACGGCTCATCCCTGCCGGCGATCAACCCGAAGGGGCCTGTCAGCGCTGAAAGCGTCAGGCATTCCAGACCGGCATCGAGCACCTTGGCTGCATAGCCAAGGGCGAAAGCTTCGGCGAAACGGCCATTGTGTCGGGGATCCGTATTCGCCATCGCAATACGGCGACCGTCGCGATTGTCCATGGTCCGGCTACCATAGGGGTTTTGCCGCATGGGAATGGTGGAGGGGCCGATGCGGTAGGGCTTGTCGCCGTAGATGGCGCGAACCGAGCGTGTGATGAATGGCAAGGCCTCCAGCGTCTGCATGATGCTCAGATCGTCGGCGGCATGCACGATCGGGTTCGTGCAATGGGAAATGAAGTCGAGCTGTTCGGAGGGAACGCGCTTGCGATTGAGTTCGGTGAAGTAGCTGAGCATACCGCCGCCGAGGCGAGTGCCCGGAAAGGCGGCGCGGGCTGCCGTATAGACCTCCTCAAGCGGGGGGCACGCCGGCCATTGGCTGCCCGGAGGTGTCGATTGCCTGTCCACGGAAGGGGAAATGACAATCGCGTCCGGCTTGAAACCCGCCGCGCTCATCCAGGTCGCGATTTCCGTCACCTCCGCGAGCGGTGATTGCTTGCACGGCAGAGCTATTTCCAGCGTCGAGGTGCCGCCATTGAGCCGAGCGATGGTGCTGAACGCCCTGAACGTATCCCCGCCATGACCAGCGTTCGGATCGAAATGAAAAAGCAGTTCCTGCGGCCCGATCTCCGCCAGGACATCGCGGGCCGCAAGCGTCGCTTGCGCCTCCTCAGGCGTGATCACGAGACCGATCGCCGGCATTGCCCCGCTCTTCGCTCCCTCCGTGATCGTGACGGCTCGGCTGCCCGGAGAGGCGGATTTTGGAGCGTTCAGTGTCTCTCGTTTATCCTCGATGCCGAGAACGACGCGTTGCCTAACGGATTGGCCCGCCGGGATTTGATAGGGCCAGGGCAAAGCGAGAGGACGCACATAAGTCTTGTAGGAGGCATCCGACCAGTTGCGCTGGTCTTCCATCTCGAAGGTGTCGCCTTCCATCCGGCACTCCGCTGCGACGTGCGGCATGACACTGTGCGTGATCGCGCGCATATCCTTGAAGGGCTGCCATGGCTCAATGAGATCGGGAAAATGGGTATCTTCGCGATGGCCGTCGACATGTTCCACCGAGACCATTGTGCCGGCAACGCCGACAATCGGATGGAGGATGCAGAAGCCGCAGCGATTGGTCTCGAAGCCGGTTTCGGATACCGCTTCCGCATCGAAGATCACAGCGCCTCCGGCGTCAGCAGAGATCTGCACGCGGATTTCAAGCGTTGTGCCGTCTGGTCCGGCGCAATGCGCGACGTAGCCCACGGAAAACGCACCATTGCGCTGATTGATCTTCAGGTCCAATATTTGGGGAGCATAAGTGCCCCAATCGCGGTCGCGCACCAGATAGGAGACGCCGCGCAGCACTTCGGTTCCGTCATAGGTGATCGTGCGGAGATTACCGTCCTTGAAATCAACTGCGAGCTGGCCAGCCGTAAGTCGCACCGGCGGGGCCTCGGTTTCATGCGTGCCATAAAGCTCAAAAGGGTCGATCTCAGTCGTCATGACAGCATCGCTCCGATGTCGACAGTCCTCCCATTGGCGGCGCTCTCATAAGCGGCTTCGACGAGAGCGAAGGTCTTCAGATTATCCGCGCCGGATGTCGAGGTATCGCCGCTCGACGAGAGACGGTCCGTCCAGTGCTGCTGGATGGCCAGCACGCTTTCCTGGATGTTGTGCCATGGGCGGGAAGCCCAGGGGAGTAACTGCGGCGAGGCATCGGAGATCGTCGTGCCGTTCGGGCCGGTCACCTCGAGACGATAGCCTTGCGAGAGCCGGATGGTTCCTTGCGTGCCGTCGATCTCGATCATTGTCTCTGGAAAGGGCTCCGTTCCGAGCTTGGTCGCATAGCTGACGTCGACGATCGATGTCGCGCCGTTCTGGTGGTCGAGCAGGATGGTCGCGACATCCTCGCCCTTGATCTTCGGATTGACCTGTTTGGTGCGCGCGGTGAGCGTCACAACGTCGCCGAGAATGAAGCGGGCGATGTCGAGTGTGTGGATGCCGAGATCCTCGATGATGAAGCGCTCGCCTTCGGCAAGATAGGGCTGGCCGGAGAAGACATCGAAGCCGGAGCGGAAGGAGAATCGGCCCCAGAAGGGTTCACCGATGGCGCCCGATTCCAAAACGGCCTTTACGGCCTGTATCGGTGTCTGCCAGCGGAAATTCTCATGCACCATCAGGGGGATGTCGGCGTTTTCGCAAGTGCGGACCATGGCCTTGGCATCGCTCAAGGTCTTCGCAAACGGCTTCTGGCAGATGGCAGGGACTTTGTGGGCCGCTGCCATTTCCACCAATGCACGGTGGCTCTGGACGGTTGTTGCGATATCGACGAAATCGAAGCCGCCGTCGGCAAAGAGAGCCGCCGCATCGCCGTAACGGCGCTCAATGCCGAACTGATCGCCGACCAGCTTCAGGCGCTCCGGGTCACGATCGCAGATTGCGACAATCCCAGCGCCTTTGACGTCTTTCCACGCATGCATCTGGTTGACCGCAAAGAAACCGCAGCCGATGAGCGCGCCCTTGAGTTCCGTCATGTTCAGCCTGCCTTTGCCATTTGCATGAGCGTCACGCGCTGTTGCAGACGGCGCTGCGCCTGGTCGACGACCACGGCGATGATGATGACCAGCCCCTTGATGACCATCTGCCAGAAGGACGAGACGCCCATCATCACCAGGCCATCGGAGAGGATACCGATGACGAAGGCGCCGATGATCGTACCGCCGATCGTTCCGCGTCCGCCCGACATCGAGGTGCCGCCGAGGACGGCCGCTGCGATGGCGTTGAGCTCGAAGCTCTCGCCGGTCGCCGGGTGTGCGGCCATCAACTCCGACGAAATGATGATGCCGACGATAGCCGCGCAGAGGCCCGAGAACATATAGACGAAGATCTTCACAACATCGACGCGGATACCCGACATGCGTGCCGCGCGCTCATTACCGCCGACGGCGAAGATGTGGCGGCCGATCGGCGTCGAGCGGGAGACATAGGCGGCGATCAGCGCGAGAAAGATGAGGATCCAGATGGAAACGGGAAGGCCGAGCAGCCTGCCGGCGCCGAAGACGTCGAAGCCGGTCGTGTCGAATTCCGGCCTGCCGACCAGGTTCGGAAAGGTCTGGCCGTCCGAGGACAACAGCGCGAGGCCGCGAGCAACGTAGAGCGTTCCGAGCGTTGCGATGAAGGGCGCGACGTTGAGCTTGGTGATGAGCAGTCCGTTGATGAGCCCGATCAGCAGCCCGACGGCGAGGGTGATCAGGATGATCTCGTATATGTTGAAATAGACGGTGTATCCGATCGGCAATGCGACACCGTTGAGAATGAGGGCACCTGCCACCATACCGCATAGGCCGACGATGGAGCCGACCGAGAGGTCGATGCCGCCGGTGATGATGACGAAGGTCATGCCCATCGCCAGGAAGGCGTTGAGCGCGACGTGCTTCGACATCAGGATCATGTTTGCCGTCGATGTGAAGTTCGGCGCGAAGATGGCGAAGAAGATGATGACGGCAAAGAGCGCGATGAAGGTTCTAAGCTTCATCAGCGTCAGCAGTGCAGAGCCGTTCGAGCGTTTGGCCGCAAAAGAAGTGGAAGTATCTGCCGTCATGACGCGAGTTCCCTTGTATGTCCGTGTCCCTTGGCCGAAGCGGCGATGATGGCTTCTTCCGTGGCTTCGTTCCTGTCGAAGACTGCGACCAGCTTGCCGTTGCTCAAGACGGCGATGCGGTCGGAAAGCGCCATGACCTCTTCAAGGTCCGAGGTTGAAAACAGGATTGCCAGACCCTTGCCGGCAAGCCTGCGCATGGTGCGGAAGACATCGGCCTTGGCGCCGACGTCGATGCCCCGGCTCGGTTCGTCCATCAGAAGAA
Organism: Rhizobium sp. AP16; assembly: GCF_000281735.1. Classification (NCBI taxonomy): domain Bacteria; kingdom Pseudomonadati; phylum Pseudomonadota; class Alphaproteobacteria; order Hyphomicrobiales; family Rhizobiaceae; genus Rhizobium; species Rhizobium sp. AP16. The sequence continues at coordinate 15,866 of NZ_AJVM01000067.1, forward strand.
CCTTGGGGTCGGTCATCAGCGCCTTGCCGATGACGACTTTCTGCTGGTTGCCGCCGGACATCGATGTCACCTCGAAATCCGGGTTGGGCGCCTTGATGGAGAGATCACGGATCATGTCGTGCGTGGCCTGTTTTTCGGCGCCGGCATCGATGTGAAAGAAGCGGGCAAAACGCCCAAGGCTTGCGAGCGTCAGGTTGCTGGCGATGGACAGCACCTGCACCAGCCCCTCTCGCTGCCGGTCCTCCGGTATCAGCGCCAGGCCGCGCCGGATCCGCCGGGTGGTGTCGCGTTCGCGAACCTCCACGCCATCGATGAAGATCTTGCCGGTCGAATGCATATGCCGGCCCATCACGCATTCGAAGAATTCGCTGCGGCCGGCCCCCATCAAGCCGTAAATGCCGAGAATCTCGCCGGCGCGAACGGAGAGCGAGACATGGTCGACGGCAAGGCCGCCGGTCGAGCGCGGCAGGCTGATCTCCTCTGCGCGGAAGGCTTCCTTGCCGATCGCGTGCCCACCGTCCTTGGCAAAGTCCTTGGCGTCCGATCCGATCATCGACCGGACGATCCATTTCGTATCGATATCGCGAACCATCGCCTGGCCAGTGATCTGCCCGTCGCGCAGCACGGTGATGTAATCGCCGATCCGCATCAGCTCTTCCAGCCGGTGCGAGATGTAGACGATGGCGACACCTTGCGCCTTCAGCTCGGCGATCACCTTGAACAGAATGTCCACTTCCGCCGCAGACAACGCAGATGTCGGCTCGTCCATGATCAGGATGCGGGCGTTGAGCGAGATCGCCTTTGCGATTTCGACAAGCTGCTGCTGTCCGATCGGCAGATCCTCGATCATGGTCTCGGCATTGATGCCCGCGTCCAACCTCTTCAGGAATTCATTGGCCTTGGTAATTTGCGCCTTGTGGTCGATGCCGAAGATGCCGCGCTTGATTTCGCGCGTCGCAAAAATGTTTTCGGCAACCGACATGTTGGCGAACAGGTTGAGCTCCTGGAAAATCATGCCGATGCCGCGTGCTTGTGCGGCCGCCGGGCTGTCGAAATGAACGGCTTCGCCTTCGAGGACGATGCGGCCGAGGGTGGGGCGCTCGACGCCGGCGATGATCTTCATCAGCGTCGATTTGCCGGCGCCGTTTTCACCGACGAGCACGTTGACCGCGCCGCGCCGCAGCTCGAGATTGGCGCGCTTGACCGCGACGATGCCCGAATAGACCTTCGATACGTCTTCCAGGCGAAGGATGATGTCGTCCTCTGTCGTGTCGCCCATGCTCATTGCCCCAATGTCAGTGCCGAAGGGGTGATCAGGGGAAGCTGGCCGGATGCGGGCAGCGGATAAGCACCGGTCACCGTGACGGTCTTGCCCACGAGGCCATCGCGTGGCAAGGCTGCGAGGAAGGACGTGTTTGCCTTCTCGTTGAACGCCTTGCCGAACTGCGCCCATTCGATCTGGTTTCTGAATTCGTTGAAGTCGAGGAAACCCAGCGCGTCGCGTAAGGCTGTGCCGCGGATGGCAGGGCCGATCTGCACTTTTGCGTCCGCCTTGCCGTCGCCATCCACATCGACGTCGAGGGTCCCGGCGCGAGAGGCCGTATCCGCGGCGACGATCTTGCCGCTGAGCTTGACCGCATAGGTCCAGGGCGATGAAGTCTGCTTGCGCGGATTTCCATATTTTGCGCCGGCTTCGTCCGGATTGGATGCGACTGCCTGCAGCACCGTCTTGAAGTCGCCCGCGCGCTTCTCAAGGTCGGGAAGCACTTGCGACTGCCAGATCGCGTCGACCTTGGTCGCGGGATCGAAAGCGGTCTTTGCCGCCTCCGCCGCCTTTTCCTCAGCCGTCGGTGTTTTAATGATCTTGCAGCCAGGCAGCGCTGCGACCAGCATGACGGCCACGACCGCGCCTCTGATCCTCAACATGCAATGCACCTCTATCTCACAGGAAACATATCCGGAGAGCGTGGGTTTTCCACGCTCTCCGCGGTGCTCGGTCCGCCATCAGTTCTTCAGTGCGAAGGTCTCAAGCTTGTCGGCATTGTCAGCATTGATGAGGACGCAATCCATCAATTGCTTCTCGTCCTTCGGCACGGTCTTGTTCTTGATGTAGGCGTCTGCCTGCTGGACCGCGATCTGGGCCTGGGCATAGGCCGGCTGCATCACCGTGGCCTTGATGCCACCGGCCTTGATCGAGTCGCGCACATCGTTGGAGCCGTCGAAACCGACGACGATCACGTCCTTGCGGCCGGCAGCCTGAAGGGCAGCGATTGCGCCCATCGCCATGGTGTCGTTGCCGGAAATCACGCCCTTAATATCCGGGTTTGCCTGCAGGATGGTTTCCATCTTCGCATAGGCTTCGGTCTGGCTCCAGTTCGCCGATTGCTTGGCGACCAGCTTCAGATCCGGATAGTCGTCGATGACGTCGTGATAGCCCTGCGAGCGGATACCGGCATTGGTATCGGCTTCGCGACCGACGAGCTCGGCATAATTGCCCTTCTCGCCCATCAGCTTGACGAATTCCTGCGCGCCGAGTTGTGCGCCCTGGTAGTTGTTGGAGACGATCTGCGCGACGGCGATACCGGTGACGTTGATTTCGCGGTCGATGAGGAAGGAGGGGATGCCGGCATCCTTGGCCTTCTTGATGGCGGCAACCGTGGCATCGGCGCCGGCATTGTCGAGAATGATCGCCTTGGCACCACGGCCGATGGCCGTGTCGATCACTTCGGACTGCTTGTTGGCATCATCGTCATGCGACATGACGAGCGTGTCGTAACCCAGCTCCTTCGCCTTGGCTTCGGCACCGACGGCTTCGGCCTTGAAGAACGGGTTGTCGTGAGCGGGGGTGATGATGGCGATCAGATCCGCCGAGAAGGCAGGTGCGGCCGTGCTCAGGGCAAGAACGCTTGCAAAGGCCGCAAGTGTCAGTCTGCGTGTCAGTTTCATGGTTTCCTCCCAGTTATGAAACAAGCCCTGTTCCCAGCAGGGCAGAAAGGGGAGGGCAAGCCCTCCCCAGGATCTCCTCAGGTAATGCGCTGGATGCTGGCTGCGATTTCCTTCGGTTCGAAAACATTCTTCCAATCATCGCGCATCAGCGCGGGAATGCCGAATTCGATCGCCTTGTTGCAAGCGTCCGAAAACACGCCATCGACTTCCTTGAAGATGACGGCGCCGAGAACGTTCATGTGGCCGAGCAGGAAGTCGCGGGCGGCTTCTTCCGGAACGCCACGCGCAACGCATTCGTCCATGGCTTGGCGCATCACAACGAGCAGCGACGCGCAGACGGTTTCCGACAGGCCCGGCTCAAGCATCGCCATCTGCTCGACGGTGACCCGGTGCGACCGCATGACCGGCGCCCAGATGACCTTGGCGATCTCCTCGCCGAGCGCATAGGCGCTTTCCGGTCCCTGCATCAGTGCCGAAACGATATGCTGCTTGGCGAACAGACCACCGAAGTGATCCTTCTTCGCCTGCATGTCGGTTTCGTCATTAAAAATAGGCGGATGGCAGGGATGGGTAACAAAATAGGTGAGCTCATCGCGCTTCGGCAGATGGCCTGCGAAGGGGGCGGCCGCGTCGAGCGCAACGACCATCGTTCCCGGCTTCAGCTTGTCGACGATGCCGGCCGCCACCTTGCCGATGGCCGTGTCCGGGACGGCGAGAATGACGACTTCGGCGCCGTTGAGTGCCTCATCCACCGGCACGCAGGACAGATCGAGATCGTTCTTCAACCGCGCCTTGCCGGCGTCGCTGACCTCGACATGACGGACATCGAAGCGTGAACCTTTCAGGTTCTTGGCAAGCCGATATCCCATTTTTCCGCCAGCGCCGAAAAGAGCAATTACAGTCATGTTTTCTACCTCGTCCATTTTCAAATCGTGGTATCGTAAGTGGTATGATGAGTCAATGATCATCCCAATCGGTGGGCGGCGATATCCAGTGTTTTGCTAGGCTTTTCGTCCGTCTCGAATTTGGGAGAAATAATCGTCGGTGCCGACCTGCCCGCCCTTCAGCGCGATCTGCAACCCGTTGGTCGGCGTATAGCCGCCATGGGCAAGGCAAAGCGGTGACCCCGGCGTTTGCGGCAGGGGGAGCAGCGTCGTCAGTGCCTCCACGCGCAGCTCCTTCAATGCGTGGCTCGACGTGTCGCCGCCGGCGATGACCGCACGAGGAAGCCTTTCTTCCTCGACGATACGGCGCAGGATGATGCCGAGAGCCTGTCCAAGCCGATGCCGGGCGCCTGGAACGCGATCGATATCGCCGCCGCGATCGGCCGAGGGGCCGAGCGCCGTATGCAGGATGACGCTGCGGCCCGCCTTAAGGCTTGCGATGCCGGTGTTGATCGCATCCTCGATCGCGCGATCGGCGCTTTCGCCAACCAGCGCCAGGGGATCGACATCGATGCCGTTGAAGCCGTCGGCCATAGCGCGTTGTATCTGTCGTTCGGTTGTCGGGGAAACGCTGCCGGATACCACCGCGAGGCGTCCGACCTTTCCCGGCAAGGCAAATTCGGCCCGTTCGTCGATCAGACCTTTGTCGCGCCATGCGCCGAGCAGCGCATATTCCACGCCGGAGGAGCCGGCGATGAAGAAGCCGTTATTGGTCTTCAGGCGCCAAAGCTGCTTGCCCACCGCCGCCTGTGTTTCCGGACTGTCGACATCCATGAGCAGGATGCCTTTGGCCCCGGCGAGTGCGTCAAGCTGCTGGTCAGCACCATCAGCCGATAGCGTCACCAGATCGGCAAGGCTGACGGGCAGGGATGTCTGTTTGCCGAGGTGTAGCGCCAGATCAGCTTCATCCATCGGCGTGACCGGATGGCGGCTCATCACCGGATGGCGGTCGATGCGGAACACCTGGCCCTGATAGGCGGCAAAGAGATGGCCGAAGGCAGTGTAACGCTTGAGCTGCGGCGCCCCTACCACGACCGGCACGAAGGACTGGGCAAACAGCTCTTTGCCGATCTCGATCGCCTTGCCGATATTGCCGATCCGCGGGCTGGAATCGAAGGTAGAGCAGACCTTGTAATGGCATATCGCTGCCCCGAGGCCCTTCAGCCACTCGAATGTCGGCACGAGATACTGCTGCATCCATTCCGGGGTCTCGCTGCGGCTTGTTCCGGCAATGCCGATCGCCCGGCATTCCTTGAAGCGATCCAGCATCTCCGCGCTGGGAATGCCCAGGAAGAGCACGGTCGGAACGCCATTCGATGCCAAGGCTTCCATCACGTCGGTGGAGCCGGTGAAATCGTCGCCGTAATAGCTGAGAAGAAGATCGTCCATCGCCACTATGCGCCCTTACCGTCGCTGAATTTTGCGATTGAAGCGGCAAGCTCCGGATGGTCCTTGGCATAGTCCGCAAGCGGGATATCGGCGACTGCCGCCTCCCAGGCCTGCTGGACCGCGCGAACACCGGCGGCCGGCCCGGAGGGATGGCTGACGATACCGCCGCCGCAAAGATAGAGCAGATCCGTGGTCCTGCCGGTCCGTTGATAGGTTTCCGGCGCCTGACCGCCCCACTGGCCGGAGCCGGCGACGGGAAGGGGGCAATCGGATGGACCGAACAACGGAGTGCTGACGGCCTTGAAGGATTCGACGAAGCTTTCGTCCGGTTCCCAGTATTTGACGCGGATGCCGTTGATCTGGAACTGATCGACGCCGAGCAGCCGCCAGAATTGCTGGTAGACCTTGAAGTCCATGCCGGCGCCAGGGTCGCGCGTCAGCACGTCCCAGCCGTTGCGATGGGCATGCAGGACAAGGCCCGAGCGCTTGCGAAGGAAGCTCATGCCACCGAAGCCGATGGAATTGATATTGACGACGGCGCAATTGCCGCCGGCCTCCAGCACGAGATCATGGTTGCGCATCATCTCATCCGGGTCGGCATGCGAAATGCCGAAGGCATACATGACCTTCTTGCCGGTCTTCTGCTCGTGATCGAGGATTTTCGGCATGATCGCCGCGACACGCTCCTTGAGCGGCGAGTAGGCGGGGCTCATGAGCTTTTCGTCGTCCTTGATGAAATCGACGCCGGAGCTGATGAGTTCGCCGACCAGTTCGGCCGTCTCTACGGGGCGAAGACCGAGCGCGGGCTTGACGATCGTGCCGATGATCGGGCGTCCGTCGACCCCGGTCAGTCGCTTGCTGCCGGCAACGCCGAATTGCGGGCCGGGATGCGCGCCGCGAAAAGCGTCGGGCAGCTTCATGTCGACGATACGGATGCCGGTCATGCCCTTGATCGAAAAGACACCGCCGATCGCGATCGTCATCAGCGCCGAGAGATCGGTGCCGATCGCATCGAGCGGAAAGGCGATGTCGACGTCGGCGCGGCGAAGCGGGCCATGGCCCTCGGTGATCTCCGGCCAGGTCGGCCGTTTCGCGTCCTCAAGCTGGCGGATGCCCAGGACCCTTGCTGCCACCCGCGACTTCAGCTCTTCCGTCTCGCCGGGAACCGGCACGAAAGTGCCCGTCGACTGGTCGCTGGCGATCTTGTCGGCCATGACCTCGATGCTGCCAGGCGTTTCGATACGATAGGTGATAGTTATGCTCATGAAGTGCCGGCTGCTCCTCTCGCCAACGATTTTGTCGTGGCGTCAACTTGTGATCTGGTATAATGAGTATTCCAACTTGTGCAACGATTTTTTTGTTTAGGAGCGGTCTGCCGTTCTGAACGGGCTTTCTCGACTCCATTTGACATTGCATAAGGGAGGAAAGCTTTGAGCCAGCGAGATGTCATGAGCCAACCAATCGAACAGATCGTCCGTCGTAAGCTGTCTGACGAGGTATTCGACCGGCTAGAGCGGTTGATTACATCGGGAGAACTCAAGCCCGGCGATGAAATGCCATCCGAGCGGGTGCTGATGGAACGCTTCGGCGTCGGTCGCCCAGCGATCCGCGAGGCGATGCAGTCTCTCGCCAATATGGGATTGGTGAACATCTCGCATGGTGAACGGGCGAAGGTGCTTCAGCTCACCGCGAAATCGATTTTCCGGCAGGTGGATCTGACCGCGAAGATCATGCTGTCACAGTCTTCGGACTCTCTCGAGCACCTGAAAAGTGCGCGTATATTCTTCGAACGCGGCATGGCCCGTGAGGCCGCGCAGCGCGCGACCGAAAAAGACATCGCCGATCTCGGAGATATCATCGAACGGCAGCGCCAGTCCCTAGGGCGTGCCGAGGAGTTTATTTCGGCCGACATGCAGTTTCACACGCGCATCGCGCAGATTTCCGGAAACCCGATCTTCGCTGCCGTCAGCGAGGCAATGCTGGCCTGGCTCAAGACCTATCATACGGATCTGCTCATCTGGACGGGCAAGGAAAAGTTCACGCTCGCCGAACATGAAGAGATACTGGAACAGCTTTCCGTCCATGATGCCGATGGCGCCGAAGCGGCCGTGATGAAGCACCTGGAAAGGTCGCGGGCGCTCTACAGCAAATAGCGGATGCTTCTTCCCTTCGCGTTGCGCCCTGTCCGACGCTCGTTTTTCAGCGCCGGTTCATTTTCATATCATACCTCGTGAGTCCGGCTGCCCCAGCCTGTCCAAATTCGTCTGCAATTTGGCGGCTGCCCAGAGATCGGAGAAAGAGGTGCGTGATGGTTAAATTCATTCATCGGAACATGGCGCTCGTCGTGGCGCCGATCATGACGGCAATTGCCATAGTATCGTACAATGTGCTGAACCTTTTGGTGCGGCATCACCACACAGCTAGGCACGACGTCTACCACGTTGTCGGTGCGCTCCTTGTCTTCGGCGCCTTCTATGGCGTGATTCGTTACATGCAGGCTTTGCCTGACGAAGACGAATAGAATTCAAAAGATCACCGGAGCGGGGCCTCATCACGAACGGATATATATTGCGCCGTTCAAGCCGCACGGTTCGAACGAATAACCGAGGATGTTGATACGTGGCTGATGTTTGTACGCAGGGTGTGGATACGGGGTTCGTTGCCCTGGGTTATGCCAAAATCGCACTGCTTGGCGTGGTGCAAGGTCTGACCGAGCTACTGCCGGTTTCCTCCACTGCCCACATGCGGCTTGTGCCGGCTCTGCTCGGTTGGCAGGATCCGGGTTCGGCATTCTCGGCGGCGATGCAGCTTGCAGCACTCGCCGCGATTATCTCCTATTTCTGGAGTGACGTTCGCTATGTCGCTTTCGGATCGGTCGATGCGATCCGACAGAGGGATTGGCGGTCGCCCGCGATACGGCTCGCGATTGCCATTGTCATCGCGACGATCCCGATCGGCATCGCCGGCTTGCTGTTATCGTCGTCCCTGAATGCCTGCGGTACCTCCCTTCGCAGCCTCTGGGTCATCGGCATCGCCTGCCTCGTCATGGGTCTCCTTTTGGCGGCGGCCGAACTTTACAGCCGGCACAGGAAAGACATGGAGCAAATGACCTTGCTCGATGCGCTGTTTGTCGGCATCACACAGGTCGGCGCCCTTATCCCCGGCGTATCGCGGTCCGGCTCGACGCTGACCGGAGCGTTGTTTCTCGGCTTGAAGCGCGACGAGGCCGCCCGGTTCTCCTTTCTGCTCGGACTGCCGGCGATCGCCTTGGCCGGACTGAAAGAGCTGTTGACGCTTTATAAGGCGCATATTCCGATGGAGGCATGGTCGGTGCTGATCGTCGGGCTGATCGTCGGCTGTATCTCGTCCTTTGTGGCGATCTGGGGCCTGATGCGCTTCCTGGAGCGGTTCTCCACCTGGCCCTTCGTGATCTATCGCGTCGTGCTGGGCGTCGTCATCCTCTTTGGCGTGTTCGCCTTGGGCTGGAGCTAAGCGGTCTTTTTGCGCTATTCGACCGGTTCGCCGCCTGCTATGTGGCCCAGCAGTCAAGACATAGCGACGGGAGCAAGACGATGGATGTAAGAGATAGCAACGGAACAGTGCTCGCCGACGGCGACAACGTAACCCTGATCAAGGATCTGAAGGTCAAGGGGACATCCGTAACCCTGAAGCGCGGTACGCTGATCAAGGGCATCCGGTTGACCGGTAACGAAGACGAGATCGAATGCCGGGCTGAAAAAATCAAGGATCTTGTTCTCAGAACCGAGTTTCTGAAGAAGGCCTGATGTGGTGTCATTGTCATTTTCGTAAAAATGGCAATGACTTGCAGATGACGGTTACAGCGAAACCTTCATGAAAATGCCGGCTTGCAGCCGGCATTTTCGTTTGACGCTATCCGAAGACCAGCCCGCCATCTACAATGAGGTTCTGACCGGTCACCGCCCGCGCCCAGGGGCTTGCGAAGAAGAGGACGGCGTCCGCCGCTTCTTCCGGTGTCGTCACGCGACGAAGCGGCGTGTTTGCGGCAATGAGATCGAACACGGCTTCCGGCGTGGCGCTGCTGGCATCCGTGGTGCGGAGCAGGCCACCGGACACCATGTTGACCGTTATCCCCTGCGGCCCGAGTTCCGCGGCCGCCGTTCGCGTTAGCGAGAGCAGAGCGGCCTTGGCGGCCGTGTAATCATGGTAGGGCACGACCGGATTCTGAAAGAGGTTCGTGCCGATGGTCACGATCCGACCGAAGCCGGCTTTTGCCATCGAGGGCTGTGCCGCCTGAATGAGATTGAGCGCACCTAGCAGGGCAGTGTCGAGTTGCACGGCGATTGCCTTCCAGCTCAGCTCATCCAATTTCGGGCGGGCATCGCCGTTGAAGCTGAAATCGGCAAGCGCATTATGCACGATCGTCGTGGGTGCTCCGAAATGCGCCGTGACCTCCTCAACGAGCCTTTCTGTTTCGTCCTGGCTGCGGATATCGGCCTGGAACGCTTGGGCATGGTCCCCGAGCCGGGCGGCCAGCGCCTCGGCAGGCTCACGGCTGGCGCGATAATTGATGGCGACCTTCGCGCCTTCGCGGGCAAAGGCGGCCGCGATCGCCGCGCCGAATCCGCGGCCCGCGCCGGAGACGATGACGATTTGCTGGTTAAGAGGCAGGCTCATTTCGGTTGTCCTTCTGTAGCTGGCCATAGCGCGTGAAAATGCTGAACCGGCCCATGGCCGCTACCGACGGAAAGCGTTCCGGCTGCGGCAACCGCGCCGGCGAGATAATGCTTGGCGGTGGCGACGGCTTCCGTCAGCGTCGCCCCCTTGGCGATTTCGGCGGCGAGGGCACTGGACAGGGTGCAGCCGGTCCCATGCGTGTTCTTGGTCGGCACGCGGCTGGCTTCGAACCAGATAAGGCCCTCTGGGCTGGCGAGCACGTCGGGGCTCTCATCACTATCAAGGTGACCGCCCTTGATCAGGACAGCCAATGGTCCGAGTTTCGCCAATGCTTGTGCCTGCCGCGCCATCGTCTCGCGATTTTCGGCGACTGGTTCGTGCAGAAGGGCTGCTGCCTCCGGTAGGTTGGGCGTCAGTAGCGTGGCGAGCGGTAGAAGCCGTCTAGTCAGGACATCAACGGCGTCAGCTGCGAGCAGCGCGGCACCGCCCTTGGCGATCATCACCGGATCGAGGACGATCGGAATGTCTCGATGTGGGGCGAGCGCGTCGGCGACGGCCTCGGCAATGGCTGCATTTGCGATCATGCCGATCTTGATGGCGTCGACACGGACATCGGCAAAGATCGCCTCGATCTGATCGGCAACGAATTGCGGCGGGACGGGGTGGACGCCGGAAACACCTTGCGTGTTCTGTGCCGTCAGCGCAGTCAGCGCCGCCATTCCATAGACGCCGCGCGCTGAAAACGCTTTCAGGTCAGCCTGGATGCCGGCGCCGCCGGATGGGTCGGAGCCGGCGATGGAGAGTACGTTTCGGATCATGATCTCGCTTCTCTGATGGCTTTGGCGATCTCGGCTGCTGCAGTCCGTGGGTCCGGCGTGCCGCATATAGCCGAAACGACGGCGATACCATCGGCACCGGCCAAGAGGGCCTCGGCTGCATGTTCGGCTTTCAAACCGCCAATCGCAACGGATGGAACGGGGCAGAGATCGATCATACGGGCAAGGCCGGCGAAGCCGATCGGCCGTTTGTGGTCAGGCTTCGTCGGTGTCGCGAAAACTGGACCGATCCCGGCGTAGTCAACGACGGCAGGGTCAATGGCGGCAGCAAGTGTTTCGGTCTCCACCGAGAGGCCGAGGATCATGTCGGGACCGATCAGTCGGCGAGCAGTGAGGGCATCCATGTCATCCTGGCCGATATGCAATCCGTCGGCCCCGATCGCGATTGCTGCTTCGACATCGTCGTTGACGATAAGGCGTGCGCTCGTGTCCGCCAGCGCCTGCTTCAGCGCCAGACCGGTTTCGATCATGCTTGCGGTCGAGGCATGCTTGTCGCGCAGCTGCACGATGGTGGCGCCGCCAGCGACAGCAGCGCGTGTGGTTTCCACCATGCCGATACCGGCGCAGAGCACAGGATCGAGGACTAAGTAAAGGGAGAGATCGAAGTGCTTCATAGCGAGATGACCCTTGCTTCGCTGTCGATCGCCTTTTCATCGAGCGCGGCCAGCGCATCGAGGAAGCGCCATGAAAACGAACCGGGTCCGTCGACTTGACGGCCTGCCCGTTCGCCTGCCACGGCGAAAGCGGCCAGCGCCGCGACCGTCGCATCGAGCGGATGATCCGGTCTTGTCGCAGCGAAGGCGCCGACGAGGCAGGTGAGAGAGCAACCGAGCGCGGTCACCTGCGGCATGAGCGGCGAGCCACCCTCTATGCGGCTGGCTTTGTTTCCGTCGGTGACGAAATCCGTGGCGCCGGTGACCGCAACGATCGTGCGATGCTTTTGGGCAAGCTGGACGGCGGCTTCCTCTGCCAGTTCGACCGGATCGCGGCTATCGACGCCCTGGCCACGACTGGTGCCTCCGGCAAGCGCAATGATTTCCGAGGCATTGCCGCGGATTATCGTCGGCTGCAGTTCCAGCAACTGCGCGACCGATCGGCGCCTGAAGGATGTGGCGTAATGTGCCACGGGGTCCAGAACCCAGGGCTTGGCCGCCTTGTTTGCCGCCTGTGCCGCTGATGTCATGCCGGCCAGCCAGCCTGTGGAAAGCGTGCCGATATTGATCGTCAACGCGCCGGAGATCGCGGCGAACTCGCCGGCCTCCTCCTCGGCATGCACCATGGCGGGCGATGCGCCGGCGGCGAGCATCACATTGGCCGCGATGTTCATTGCGACGAAGTTGGTGATGCATTGTACCAGCGGCGGGTTTGCCCGCATTGCGGTCAACAGGCTGCCTGGAGTGGTGGTCGGGTTTTGCATATCGCGCCTTTCGGGCGGGGCGAGACGCAAAGGGCAGGCGACGCAACATGCCGAGACCCCGAGCGACTCCCTCCGCCAGCATGATCTGGTTCAGGTTCAAAGGGTGCTTCTCAGCCCGTCATCGACGGACGCCCCTGTCTCTCAATCGGTATCTTTTTCGCAGAGAAAGATTGTCCTGTCATCAGCAAATCGCAGATCGATCCGCAGTCGAGGGGAGGCGGAGCGGACGGACCGTCTGTCGTATGCAGTATGACCCATGCGTCATTCGCATGGGTGCACTGAAGTCTTGTCTATACAATCAACGAGGGTTTCGCACTATATCTCTCTCATCGAAGCGGATGGAGCGCCAAACACGGCAGCTCAGCTTCGAATACCCTAGGAAAGGGGATCATCATGAACGTAGCACGCTCTTTTAATAACTGGCTCAAGTATCGTCAGACGGTCGCCGAACTGGGCCGTATGTCCACCCGCGAACTGCATGACCTCGGCATCGGCCGCAGCGAAATCCGCAACGTCGCCCGTGCGGCCGTTGTTCGCTAACAGCATAAAACGCTGATCTACAGTCAAAATTCTGCTGGCGCCTGCTTCTTCCCGAGCGGGCGCTTTTGTTTTGCGTGCATGCCAGGAGAAACTCGGCCTTTCGGTTGAGGGATCTGTCGCCCAGAAGCCTCCTGCTTTTCGCATAACGCATAGCTGCCCTGCAAATAAATGCCTATGAAGTAAGCAGGTCTAGTGTATAGTCATATTTATCGAAGCGATGCACCTCCTCCCGCGTCCCTTCGATGATGCAGGCGCTCTTATCCTCCTCCCAAGGTCGCCTGCGGGAACAGCAGCACTCCTCCTCCCAGCTGCTGTTCGGTTCTTTTCGAAAAGCCTGCCGCACCTCCTCCCGCGGCAGGCTTTTTCGTTTTGGGCTGAGGCGAATTCCTCTAGCGGCCCGGCTGCGAAGCCAGTCAGGTCCTCACGCGCAATTCCTGACGCCAATGTGATCCTGCCCTCTCGTAAAAATTGATCGTGCCCCCTATGTGCGTAATGGAGAACGCGCTAGATCGGTCGATACATCGCAATTGTATCCGCCGAAAATCAGGAGTTTGAGCATGACCGATTCTGCCGAATACACGCCGCCGAAGATCTGGGTCTGGAACAAGGCGAACGGAGGCCAATTCGCCAACATCAACCGTCCGATCGCCGGACCGACGCATGAGAAGGAATTGCCGGTCGGCCGCCATCCCCTCCAGCTCTATTCGCTGGGAACGCCGAACGGCGTGAAGGTCACGATCATGCTCGAGGAGCTGCTGGCTCTCGGCCATAGCGGCGCTGAATACGACGCCTGGCTGATCAAGATCGGCGAAGGTGATCAGTTCGGAAGCGGTTTCGTCGATGTCAATCCGAACTCCAAGATCCCGGCGCTGCTGGATCGCAGCGGCCCGACCCCGATCCGGGTCTTCGAATCCGGCTCGATCCTGACCTATCTCGCTGAGAAGTTCGGCGCCTTCCTGCCGACCGAGCAACCGGCTCGCGCCGAATGCCTGTCCTGGCTGTTCTGGCAGATGGGAAGCGCCCCATATCTCGGCGGCGGTTTCGGCCATTTCTATGCCTATGCGCCGACAAAGATCGAATATGCGATCAACCGCTTCGCCATGGAGGTGAAGCGCGAGCTTGACGTGCTCGATCGCCGTCTCGCCGAAAGCGAATATCTTGGAGGTAAGGACTATACGATTGCCGATATCGCCGTTTGGCCCTGGTATGGTGCTCTTGCGAAGGGTTGGCAGTATGGTGCGGCTGAGTTCCTTCAGGTGCAGGATTATAAGAACGTCCAACGCTGGGCTGAGCAGATCTTCGCACGGCCGGCCGCGAAGCGTGGGCGCAAGGTCAATCGCCTGCACGGCGATCCCGCCGACCAATTGCATGAGCGCCATGACGCCAGCGATTTCGACACCAAGACCCAGGACAAGCTTACGGCCGCCGGCTAAGCAACCTGCCAAATCGTCGTTGAGCCCGTCGCCACCATGGCGGCGGGTTTTTCATATCTGCGATTGCCTGGACCTATCCGATCGGCACGTCAGCCTCGCTCCATCTTGTTTGGCCTAATGTCTCATAGACATCGATGCGCGCATTCGAAGTGCGTCGATAAAGGACAGCAACAGGAATGCCGCGCATGCAAAAGAGCTTTGACGACCGTGTCTCTGGCCTCACTTCGAGCAGCCAGTTGGATAACGATTGTGACACGCTCCTTGCTTGCCTAGTTTCCGGCGGAGACGAAAGGCTGGATTGCGAACCGGTGACGGGCCTCAACATGTATGGCCACGGTCCATCGCCTCGGCCGCTCGACCTTGCCTTCGGCTCCTCCACCGCATCGACCATTTCTACGCCCGCCTTCGCGGCAGTCGGTGCCTATCATTCGAAACTTCTGCGGGAGATGGAAACGCATCCCGCCGCTGACATCTACGCGCAGGAGATCGCGAAGGTCCGGACGGAACTGCTGCACCTGCTCGGCCTTGATGGCAGCTCGGAGCAAGTGGATGCTGTCGTGGCGACATCGGGCACCGATCTCCATCTTTTCGTCGCCGCGCTGCTGGCGCGCGAGGATGACCGGACATTGATGACCATAACGCTGATGGGCAACGAGACCGGGAGCGGGGTCATGGCCGCCGCTGCCGGCCGGCACTTCATGAGCCGCGTCAGCAGCGATCGCCCCGTTGCCAAGGGCGAGGAGCTCAGCCCCGGACAGATGACGCGCAATACCGCAATCGCGGTGCGGAACGCCGATGGTACCTTGCGCAGCGACGAAGAAATCGAGAGCGAGCTGAGGGGGCTGATCGAACTCGCCCGCGCCGCCGGTCTCAGATGCCTTCTGATCGTGACGGACGTCTCCAAGACCAGCTTGCTGGCGCCGAGCCTCGTGACGGTTTTCCGCCTGAAGGCGCGTTTCGGCGCCATGCTCGACATCATGATCGATGCCTGCCAGTTTCGCGTTTCCGCCGCAACGATCCGCGCCTATCTCGCCCATGACTTCCTGGTGGCGCTGACGGGGTCGAAGTTCCTGGCCGGGCCGATCTTCAGCGGGGCGCTATTGTGCCCGCCGCGATTGTCGGCTCGCCTGAAGCTGCAGGCTTTGCCGGCAGCGCTTGCCGATTATTGCGCGCGAGCGGATTGGCCGGAGGACTGGGCGGCGGCGGATGGGTTGCCGCATCGCGCCAATTTCGGGCTCCTATTGCGATGGAAGGCGGCTCTGTTTGAGCTGGAACGTTTCCTTAAATTGCCCGAAGAAAAGGTAACCGCTGTCCTGTCCGCTTTTGCCGGGGCGGTGCAGCATCGGCTGGAGCGCGACAACGCCTTCGAACCGCTCGATACGCGCGCCATAGATCGAAAACGCTTGGGGGACCGTCCCCGCGGATCGCGTTGGGACGAAATCCCGTCGATCTTTTCATTCTACCTCAGGAATCCCTATCACGGAGGCCTCCTGCCGGCGACGGAGACCGCTGCAGTTTATAAGGAACTGGCAATCGAAAAGGGTGGCCTTGCGCCGGTGCGCCTTGGCCAGCCGGTTCGTTGCGCCGATTTTGGCGATATGCCGGCGAGTGCCTTGCGAATATGCCTGAGCGCGCCGTTGATCGCGCAGGCATGCGAGAGCGCGCAGGCGCTGGAAAGCCTGGTTGAGCAAGCCATGGCAGTGCTGGACCGCACGGCCTTCGTGGCGGCGCAATTGGCACCCCAAACAGACGCAATTCGCGCATCGGGCACTTAAGCGGCCGCCCTTTGTTCGTCTCTTGCCGTCATCCAGACCTCGCGCGCCGCATCTGCATTCATCGCAGCGATGGCTATGCCGACAATAAGATCCGGCCAGGCGGAATGCCACAGGAACGCCGTCACGATACCGGCCGCGACGATAGCGATATTGGCAAGTGCATCGTTGCGGGCAGATAGAAAGGCAGCGCGGGTCAGGCTGCCGCTATGGTCGCGAAAGCGAACCAGCATCATGGCGCAGGAGAGATTAACAACCAGCGCTCCAAGGCCGGTCAGGGACAACGGCAGCGGCTCCGGGGCCACCGGAACCATGAATTTATGCCAGGCGGTCCAGATGGTTGCCAGTCCCGGGATGAGCAAGATCCCCGCCAGCCCCATGCCGACACGGGCACGATTGCGTATGCTCCAGCCGAGCGCCATCAGGATCAGAAGACTGACTGAGGCGTCTTCAAGGAAATCGATGCTGTCGGCGAAAAGCGATACAGAGCCGATGGATAGGGCTACGGCAAATTCGACACCGAAATAGCCAAGATTCAACAGCGCAACACGTTTGACCGCGTTGCGGAGACCAATGTCCGTCATATCTCCTCCATTCTCCTCACCGCCCGGCCGGCAAAAGCAGCCGGGCGTCCCTTACGTCTATCTAACGCCCGATATCCGCTTGAACAGATGGGCATGTCGAAGATTATTGCCGGCTATCTTTTAGTCTGGTGTTGCTAGTCCTCGCCATCAAAACCCGCAAATTCGCTACGGACAATGCCATGGCGCTGAAGCTTGTCGTAAAAGGTCTTGCGCGGGATGCCGAGCGCCTCGATCGTCCGGCGGACATCGCCGCCATTTTGGGCAAGCGTTTCGCGGATCAGGTCCGCCTCATAGCGCTCGACGCGGGCGGGCAGGGGCAACACTGTGTCGGTGGAAGGGGTTTCGCCCGGCTTCGAGCCTGCCGCAGATTCCAGGCCCAGGACGAAACGTTCGGCGAAGTGCGACAGCTCGCGAACATTGCCCGGCCAGTCATGGTGCTGCAAGTGGCGGCGAATGGCGGTGGACATGGTCGGCACGTCGCGCTTGAAGCGGCTGGCGGCACGCTCCGCGAAGTAGCCGAAGAGAAGCGGAATATCGTCACGCCGGTCGCGCAGCGGCGGGATGGAGATGGTGACGACGTTGAGGCGGTAATAAAGGTCTTCGCGAAAATCGCCGCGCTGGCGCGGATCGCCAAGATCGACCTTGGCGGCCGCCACGACACGAAGGTCGACGGGGCGTACCTCGTTGGTGCCGAGCGGCGTGACTTCCCGCATTTCCAGCACGCGCAGCAGCTGCACCTGCACAGCGGGTGGCATGCTCTCGATTTCGTCGAGAAACAGCGTGCCGGCGCTTGCATGCTCGATGCGGCCGATGCGCTTTTTCTGTGCGCCGGTGAAAGCGCCGGGCTCGTGGCCGAAGAGCTCGCTTTCGATGACGGTTTCCGGCAGAGCGCCGCAATTGAGCGCGACGAAATTGCCATTTGCCCGCCGGCTCCAGCGATGCAGCAGGCTTGCGACCACTTCCTTGCCGCTGCCGGTTTCGCCGGTCACCAGCACGTCGACGTCGGTATCGGCGATCTGCCGCAATGTGTGGCGCAGCCGCTCCATCGCCGCCGTCTGGCCGATCAGCGGCAGATCGCCTTGCGCCTGCTCAGCGGCAATGCGCAGCGCACGGTTTTCCAGAACGAGCCGGCGCTTTTCGGCCGCGCGCCGTACGCTTTGCACCAGCCGGTCGGTGGCGAAGGGTTTGGCGATGAAGTCATAGGCGCCGTCCTGGATCGCCTTCACCGCCATCGGGATATCGCCGTGACCGGTGACCAGGATGACCGGAAGATCCGCGTCCCGCGCCTTGACGTGATCGAACAGCTGCTGCCCATCCATCTGTGGCATGCGGATGTCGGAAACGACGACGCCGGGGAAATCCGCTTCCAATGCACCGAGCGCATCCGCCGCAGCCGAAAAGGCGGAGACAGAAAAGCCGGCGAGTTCAAGCGTCTGCTTCGTCGCCTTCAACAGATCCTTGTCGTCGTCGATGAGAAAGACCGGGGATGCGTCGTTCATGAACTTGCCTTGCGCAGATGAATGATGAAACGGGTGCCGCTCCCACTGCTTTCAACCTCGATGCGACCGCCATAGTCGGTGACGATGTCCTTGGAGATGACGAGGCCAAGGCCAAGGCCCTGTTCTTTCGAGGTGTTGAACGGCGTGAACAGTGAATCAAGGATCGCTGAGGGAATGCCGGGGCCATTGTCGGAGACCGTGACCTCGACGCCATCGGCTGTTTCCCGGGCAGAGACCTCGACCCTGGGCCGGTCTCGCCCTTCCAGCGCTTCAAGCGCGTTCTGAAAGAGGTTGATCAGAACCTGCTCGAGCCGGATGCGCGTGCCGACGACGGTAAGACCAGCCGGAGGGAGGTCGATCTCCAGAGCGTCGAGCCGGCCGGCAAAGCGGCTTCTGAGCAGGACCACGGCACCTTCGATAACGCTTCTGAGTTCCACCGGTTTCGGCGCGCTCCGCCCCTTGCGGGCAAATGCCTTCAGCTCCTCGGTGATCGTGCCGATCCGCTCGGTGAGGGCTGCGATGGAGGTCAGGTTTTCCTTTACCGGCGCGATCTGCTTTCGATCCAGGAAAATATGGGCATTGTCCGCATAGGCGCGGATGGTGGCGACCGGCTGGTTGATCTCGTGGGCGACGCCGGCGGCGACCTGGCCGAGAATGGCGAGACGGTTGGCCTGCACGAGTTCCTGCTGCACGATCTGCAGCTTGGTTTCCGTTGTCCGATGGTCGGAAATTTCCGCCTCCAGACGGTCTCGGGCCTGGCTCAGATCTTCCGTGCGCTCCAGCACGCGCCGTTCCAGCTCTTCGCGCGCCACTCTTCCGACCGCGATCTGCATCGCCGAGACGTGACGGCGCCTTAGCAGAAAGGCGGCGATCGCCAGGATCGGCACCAGCACGGTCAACGCCAGGAAGCGCGTCTCTCGGACGGCGGATGCAATCGCCTGATCCGTCGGGATGAGATAGTCCAGCCTCCAGGGCGTTGAGGGGACCGGTATCGTCAGCCGCAGATATTCCGCGGCACTGCTGCCCGGCAGGACTGCGCGGACGATCGAAGACTCTGGGCCAATGGGTTCCGGGCGGGAAATCGGCAGGGGTGTCAGGGGGGCGCCGCCGAACTGGAGGCTCTTGCGAATGGCGGCGAGACTGTCGGGCGGCAGCGGCGACGTCGTCATGAACCGCCAGGAGGGAATGCTGGTGATCAGCACGACGCCATGTTCGTCGGTGACATAGGCCGGGCGGACGGCTTCGCGCCAATCTTCTTCGAGTTGGTCGAACTCCATCTTGACGACCACGACGCCCAACGCCGCACCCTCTTCGCCGACGCGACGGGATATATAGAGGCCGGGGCGATTGCTGACTGTGCCGAGCGCGAAATGTTCGGCCGTCCCCGTCTCCATCGCCCGGCGGAAGTAGTCACGGAAGGAATAGTCGTTTCCGACGAAGCTCAGCGGCTCGCGCCAGTTGCTCGAAGCAATCGCTATGCCGTCCTTGCCGGTGACAT
Source organism: Rhizobium sp. AP16 (assembly GCF_000281735.1). Taxonomy (NCBI): domain Bacteria; kingdom Pseudomonadati; phylum Pseudomonadota; class Alphaproteobacteria; order Hyphomicrobiales; family Rhizobiaceae; genus Rhizobium; species Rhizobium sp. AP16. The sequence continues at coordinate 35,380 of NZ_AJVM01000067.1, forward strand.
AAAGCACCGCGGCACTGGTGCCGGACACGAGGGTTTCCAGTTTGCGGTCAAGCGTGATGACGGCGTCGTCCTTGCCACTCGCGAGCGCATCGCGCACCTGCTGATCTTCCGCCAGGAGAAGCGGCAGGGCGCGTGGCCGTTCGAGCACCGCGCGCAACAGCGCGACCTTCAGATTGGCATCGGTGTGGCCCTGGCCCTGCAGTGCCTCGATCGCGGTCATGCGACCGTAGAAGCTTGCGCCGTAGAGGGCAGCCGCAATGACGGCCGCGCAGAACACCACAAAGACCATCCAGACACGACGGGAACGTCTTCCGAGTTGTTCCGGCGTTGAAAATCGTTCCGTGGTTGGTCGTTGTAACATCCGCATATTGTGCATGATTTCGCGCGCCCTGCAAATCATCTTGTGCGGATTTACGCACATTTCCGAAAGTTCACTTGGTGTTGCCCAGGAAAAGCCATCTTTAAATCAAGGCGTTGCCCAGTTTCCTGCCATTTGGCACGCTCGTTGCAACTGAATACGAAACAGTCGGAGGCTGTTGAGTTTTAGTCTTTGCCCGGAGGGCCGAGGGATCGGTTGGGCACAACGGAGGACATCATGATTGCTCCCATCGCTGCCGACGCCGAAACGCGCGTCAAACTACCCTTCTACCGGCACCTCTACGTGCAGGTTCTCACTGCCATCGCCGCCGGCATCCTGCTCGGCCATTACTATCCGCAGCTTGGCACGTCGCTGCAGCCGCTCGGCGACGCTTTCATCAAGCTGGTCCGCATGGTCATCGCGCCGGTTATCTTCCTGACGGTGACGACCGGTATCGCCGGCATGTCGGACTTGAAGAAGTTCGGTCGCGTCGTCGGCAAGGCGTTCATCTACTTCCTGACCTTCTCGACGCTGGCGCTGATCGTCGGTCTCATCGTCTCGAACGTCGTGCAGCCGGGCGCCGGCATGCATATCAATCCGGCAACGCTGGACACGAAGGCGGTCAGTAACTATGCCGCGCAGGCGCATGACGCCTCGGTTGTCGGCTTCCTGATGAACATCATTCCGGACACCATCGTCGGCGCCTTCGCCAAGGGCGATATTCTCCAGGTGCTGTTCTTCTCGGTGGTCTTCGGCATCGCACTTGGCGCCGTCGGCGACCGCGGTCGCCCGGTTGTTGACTTCCTGCAGGCGTTGACCACTCCGATCTTCCGCATGGTCTCGATCCTGATGAAGTTCGCACCGATTGGTGCCTTCGGCGCCATGGCCTTCACCATCGGCAAATACGGTATCGGCACGATCGCCAACCTGGCGTTCCTGATCGGCACCTTCTATCTGACGTCCATCTTCTTCGTGCTCGTCGTCCTCGGCGCCGTCGCCCGCTACAACGGCTTCTCGATCCTGGCGCTGATCCGCTACATCAAGGAAGAGCTGCTGCTGGTTCTCGGCACCTCGTCTTCGGAAGCCGCACTGCCCGGCCTGATGAACAAGATGGAACGTGCCGGCTGCAAGCGCTCCGTCGTCGGCCTCGTCATTCCGACGGGCTATTCCTTCAATCTTGACGGTACCAACATCTACATGACGCTGGCGGCTCTCTTCATCGCTCAGGCGACCGATACGTCGCTGTCCTTCGGCGATCAGATCCTCTTGCTGCTCGTGGCCATGTTGAGCTCCAAGGGTGCTGCTGGCATCACGGGCGCCGGCTTCATTACACTGGCCGCAACGCTCGCCGTCGTGCCTTCGGTTCCGATTGCCGGCATGGCGCTGATCCTCGGCATCGACCGCTTCATGTCGGAATGCCGCGCGCTCACCAACTTCGTCGGCAACGCTGTTGCCACTATCGTTGTTGCACGCTGGGAAAACGAACTCGACCAGACGAAGTTCGCGGCCGCCATGGCCGGGAAATTGACCGGAGATCTCGAGACGCCTGCGCTGCAGGCCGCTGAATAACGGTATCATCGACAATCTGCGAAAATGCGAAACGGCCTCCCATCGGGAGGCCGTTTCAGTTTCGGGATATGCCGCCATCTCTTTGCCGGGAGGACGACGAGCTCGAAATGTGATTGCAAATATCCGCAACAAGGCCGGAACCGATCGCCCCTTCATCTGTTGTGGTAGCAGGCCCTTGGGAGAGGGCGCTGCGATCAGCAGGGAAGCGGGCGCCGCCCGATGCTGATCCCGTCAACGACCAGAATACGGCGTCCGATGATGGAGGAACCGATGAAAGTCCGTGACGCAATGACGCGCGATGTACGCATCACCAACCTTGATGAGACGATTCTGAGCGCAGCGCAGACGATGGCGGATCTCGATGCCGGCGTTCTGCCGGTTGCCGATCATGACCGTTTGGTCGGCATGATCACCGATCGCGACATCGCCATCCGTGGCATTGCCATGGGCATGGGTCCGGATGCGAAGGTCCGCGATGTGATGACGTCAGACGTCAAATATTGCTTCGACGATCAGGAGATTGACGACGTCTGCCGCAACATGGGCGATATTCAGGTGCGCCGCCTGCCGGTGCTGGATCACGACAAACGGCTGGTCGGTATTCTTTCGCTTGGCGATATAGCCGTGGCCCACAAGAACGGTTTCGCCGCCGAGGCCCTAAGCGGCATTTCGCGCCGTGGCGGGGAACATAGTCAGACGGCGTGAACGAGGCGCATGTTTCCGGTTGTTCGACAGCCGCTCATGTGCAGACGTCATTGTCCGATGAATAGGCATATCGCCGGGCGCGGCTTATGCGGCCCGGCGATAAGATCATCATGAGCCTGTTCCGAACTCGTACTCTTCCAATTTGCACGCGCGCATGAATCTGCTTGCTCGTTAGCCAGCCTGTGGCCGCCCGCTCATTGCCAGTCTGAGCGGAATGCGCGTTGCGGCCAGTGCCGGCAATGCGCCGCCGATGGCACCGATAATCAAGGACAGCCAGACCGCCTTAATCACCAGCGGAAGAGACAGCACCAGCTGAAATCCGATCTGCGTGCGGTCGGGGCTCACGGTCGACGCCGTCCAGCCGTTGAGGACGAGATAGGAAAAGCCGACGCCGGCCAGGCAGCCGAGGCAGGTCAGAGCCATCGCCTCGATCCATGTACCGGCAAAGGCCGCCCGCCGGCTGAAGCCGATGGCTCGGACCGTGGCGATCTCGGTGCTGCGATCCGACACGGAACTGAACATGGTCGTCATGGCGCCAACCACGGCGCCGGCAGCCATGGTGATCGCCAGCGGCCAGCCGAGGAGAAGGATCAGCTTCGACGTCCGTTCGGCAAGTCCCGCGAAATAATCCTGTTCCGATCGCAGCGTCAGCCCGATCTGCGGCGTAGCGGCAGCCATGGATTGCAGGGCCGGCAGCGCCTCCGGTGTGGTCAGTTTGATTCTGACGCTCTGGATCAGGTTGGGCCGGTTAAACAGCGTCCGCACCACGCCGATATCCGCCAGCATCTCGGATTCGAAGACGGAGCCGTCAGCATCGAAGATACCGACGATGGTCCATTTCGATGTGCCGAACGTCAGCTGTTCGCCGATCTCCAGCCCCTTGTAATCAAGGCTCAGCCGGCGACCGACGACGATTTCGCTGGCGCCGGGATTGAACATCCGGCCGCGAGTGATCCTGACATTCGGACGCACGCTGAGGCCGAAGGGACCAATGCCGCGTAGCGACAGCGTCGAAAGCAGTTCGCCGGTCTTTTCCGGAACTTCTACCGGCACGACCATTTCGGGCGACAAGACGGAAGCGCCGGCCGCGTCGACAGCGATGCCGGTGATACCATCGAGATAATGAAGCTGGGAGGGTTCGATCCGGCTGCCGAGTTCCGTCCCGGCTCCCTTGCCAAGGGCAATGGCGATGTCCTTGGAACCAGCTTGTAGCAGCGATGTCTGGAAGCCGTTCGACATCGCCAGAAAGCCGAGTAAAACCGTGACGACCATCGCCACGGAAAATATCAGCGACAGGGAAATCCATATCCGGCGGCGGAGCGACTTCAGATTGGATAGGGTGAGGGCCAGGGATTGGCGGACAATCGTGCTCATGGTCTCATCTTTCTCTCAAAGCGGCACTGGGCGGCACGCGCATGGCGTTGAAGGCTGGCGCGACGCCGGTTGCCAGCGCCAGCAAGGCGGCGAGGACGATCGCCTCGGCAATGATCGAGGGTGTGAGCGTCAGGTCCGGCACGATGGTGCGCAGCGGTTCTCGCAGCAGCAGGATGACGGTAAAGGCAAGGCCGAGAGCAAGGCCGAGTCCCGCGGCAAACAGGGCGGATGTCTCCGCCAGAACATTGCCGAGAACGAAGAGCCGGGAGAAGCCGAGGACCTTCAGTACGCCGATTTCCTTCGTCCGCTCGCGGATGGCGAAGAACATGGTATTGGCGACGATCATCAGGATGGTGATGAAGGCGACGCCAACCACCAGACGGACGATGGTTGCGACATCGGCGAATTGCGCGATGAAGGCCTTCATGAACTCGGCCTCCGTGCGTGTCCGGGTTTCGTAGGCGGAATTGGCAAAGAGGGTGTCGACGGACTTGATGATATCGTCGGTGCGAACATCCTTCTTCGGCACGATGCCAAAGCCGGTCACGGTGTCGCGGTCCATGCCGCGCTCCGCATTGATGTAGTCGTATCGCGCCATCACGAAATGCGTGTCGGCGGATTTCTTGCCGTCCAATATGCCGACGATCTCGAATTGGAAGTCCGAGTTGCCATCGGTCTTGACGAAACTCGACGTGTTCAGCGTGATCGTCTGCCCGAACGTCCAGCCCTCCTGGGAAGCAATGCTGCGGCCGACAATGGCACCGTTGCGAACCTCTCCGAAACGGGCAAGGGCGTCCGTGGGAATATCGTATTGATCACCGATGAAGGTGGCGAAGCTTAACGGCTCCACCGCCGTCAGGCCCAGGAAATTCGTCGGCGTCCGGTAGGTCGCGCGACTGCGCGCCATGTAGGTCGCTCCGGCAATATCGGGCAGCGCATGGATCTTGTCGTAATAGCTGATCGGCAAGGGCAGGGTATCGCCGACCTTGTTGGTCACAATCAGCCGCTCCGATTCCACCGCTCCGCCGAGAAAGCCATGTTCGAAGCTTGTCAGGACGAGATAGATGAAGAAGGCGATGGCGATACTTGTGATCAGCAGCAGGCTGCGCGTGGGTTTGCGTGCGATGGTGCGGCGAAGGAGAGTGAAGCGGTTCATGGTGCTCACGCGACCTCTCGTTCGACGAACTGGCCCTTGTCCAGGCGCAGCACGCGCTTGGCGGAGCGTGCCGCCATATCGTCGTGCGTAACCATGACGATGGTCTTGCCGAGCTCGGCGTTGAGGATGCGCAGCATGGCAAGCACCTCTGCGGCGGAAGAACGATCGAGATCGCCTGTCGGCTCGTCGCAGAGCAACAGCTTTGGATCGCTCGCCAGCGCCCTTGCGATCCCCACGCGCTGCTGCTGTCCGCCGGAAAGCTCCGACGGCAGATGCTTGCGCCGATCGGTGAGATCGACAAGCGACAGGATCGTCTCGACACGCTCCCGACGCTGGTGTGCGGTCAGGCTGGTCAGCAGCAGAGGAAGCTCGATATTCTGCTCCGCCGTCAGCATCGGCATCAGATTGTAGAACTGGAACACGAAGCCGACATTGGCGCCGCGCCATTTGGTGAGCGCGCTTTCGCTCATCCGGCTGATGCGCGCATGCCCGAAATTGATGTCGCCGCCATCGGGGCGGTCGATGCCGCCGATGAGGTTCAGAAGCGTTGATTTGCCGGAGCCGGACGGGCCGACGATCGCGACGAAATCACCGGAGCCGATGCTCATTGTCAGATCCGAAAAGATCGTCACGGCGTTCTTGCCGATCCGGTAATCCTTGCGCACATTATTGATCACAATCCCGTCGTCTGGCGCAGATGTGCTGTTGTCCATCTCAAAGTCCTCTTTCATTTGCGTTTGCTTGAAGTTCCGGAGCATCCAGGGTGACCTTCGCCGCCATGTTCGGCAGTACGCGCGCGGGCGGCGTCAGGAATTCAAGCCGGGCGGTCATCGTGCCCTTCTGCAACGAAGCTGCCGGCACGATTGTCCGCACCCGCATTTTGAACGTTCGGTCGGGAAAAGCGTCGAGAACCGCGACCGCCGTCTGGCCGGGCTCTATGCGTGCGGCATTGGACTGGGCGATATCGACGTCGATGGTGAGCGAGTTTGGGTCGAGAAGGATTGCGATCCCGTCTCGCGGCCCACCGCCATCCGTGCCGGAGGCGACAATATCGCCAAGGCCGACCAGCCGGGTGACGATCACGCCATCGAATGGAGCGACAATCCGGTGGAGCACCAGGTTTCTTTCCTGTTTCTCTACCTGTAGTCGAGCGGTTTCCGCTGCCTGCCGCGCAACATCGAGGTCGCTGGTCAATTGCACGACGGAGAGGCTGTCTTCATCAAGGCTGCTCAGCGCCTTGACACCGCGCTCGACAAGCAATTTGGTGCGCTCCAGGGTCCTGCGCGCCTGTGCCAGCGAGACCTCGACACGGTGCACCGCCGCATCCGCACTTGCGGCTTCCGATCTGGCGATCCTGAGCTCGATCTCGTCCGTTGTCGTATCCAGCTGCGCGATAACTTGTCCGGCGGTAAAGTGGTCGCCGACGTCCAGTGGCAGTTCGGCGACCTTGCCGCCGATTTCTGGCCGCAAGGTAATCATCTTTTCGGCGACGACATAGCCGGAGCCGATCACGGATTGAGGTGGCGGCGTTTGCGGCAATCGAGCGGGCAGCTTGTCTTGCACTATCGCGTCAGTTTCGTTTGTCGGCTGGGAGATGGCTTCCGCTACCGGATGTCTCCACAAACTCTCTGCAAGCGGAAGCGATATGTAAGCCGCTGCCGCGAGCGCAGTGGCCAAGCCGGTTAGAGCCACGCCACGCATTGGGAATCGACGGCTCGCGGCTGCATCAGCGGGCGGTGTTCCTTCGCGTTCGATCGACAGCGATCGAAGTCGGTTCGCGATATTCGCTTCTGCATTCATTAGGGGTCTCCAGACGTTGACGGCATGATTTTCCGCTGCCGGCACATCTAGTGCGACCTCGATCGCGATTTAGGACGTTGCAGAACGCGATCTAGATCGCCGGAAGCTGCGAGTCAGGCCATAGTGGCGACAAATATTCTTACCCCGGGGAAGGGTCTTATGCTGTTCGTGCCGCTACCGTTCGTCGTTGCTCTCCTGCTGCTTCTGCTGTTTCTGGCGGTGGTGCGGCGGGACGACGAGCTTGCTGCGAACCGGCCCTTTCTCCTCCTGCTATTGCTCTGTGCCGTGCAATCGGTTCTGGTCGGACTACGCTTGGGCTACGGCCTGCAGTGGGTCGGCTATCTGGCGATGGTGCTCCCAACGGTTATGCCGCCGCTGGTTTATGCCGGCGTGCGCAGGCTGGGTGTGGATAGTCCCAGAAGCGGACCTGTCCTCCTGGGATTCTACAGTTTTCCCGCTGTCATTATCGCCGTGCTGGCCATTCTCCGGCCTGAGGCCATCGATATCGCGATGATCCTCATTCAAATCGCCTATGCCTTGGCCTTGCTCTGGCTTGTCCGGCCGGGTCCCGACGCGCTGCGTCTGGCGTCATTCGAGGCGGCACGGCCGGCCCATCGCGCACTTGTCTTTGCCGCCACTGCTTTGTGTTTCTCGGCCCTGATCGACGCGCTGGTACTGTTTGATTTCGGGTGGACCCATGGCGCGCATGTCGGTCTGATCGTCAGCATCGCCAATCTTGTCGGCCTGCTTGTTCTCGGCGCCGCGGCAGCCGCCGCCAGCCGGAATTCCACGGACGCCGAGATGGTGGAAATCCTGCCAATATCGGATGCCGCCGAAGACAAAGACACTGTCGACCGGATTCATGCGTTGATGCAGGAGAAGAAGCTTTACCGCGACGCCAATCTCAATCTCGAACGGTTGGCCCGCAAGGCCGGGATACCGTCGCGCCGCATCTCGGGGGCCATCAACCGGACCACGGCAAAGAATGTCTCGCAATATGTCAACGACTACCGGATTGCCGAAGCCTGCCGGCTACTGGCCGAGACGGATCAATCAGTGACCGAAATCATGCTTGAAGCCGGTTTCCAGACCAAATCGAATTTCAATCGCGAGTTCCGCCGGGTCGCCGACATGACGCCCGTCGCGTGGCGTGAGAAATGTGCCTATTCCACACATCCGGCCTAACGCGACGGCGCTTAAGGTTTCATCCTGTATCCAAGGCTGCGGCTAATATCGGCGGATGCCTTGCGCAGCATCGATAGAAGCGCCTCGTGCCGCTCGATGTAACGGCTGGTCAGCGTCCCCAGATTGAGCGCGGCGGCGACATTGCCGGTGGCGTCGAAAACGGGCGTGGCGACGCCGGTCGAGCCGGTGACGAATTCCTGGTCGTTGACCGCGTATCCGTCCCGCCGCACTTTGACGAGGATATACCGGATCTCCTCCACATTGGTGATCGTATAAGGCGTATAGGACAGGAACTGAACGCGGGAGAGATAATCTTCCAACGCCTGCTGCGGCGCGTGGGCGAGAAGGACGCGGCCCATGGCCGTGCAATAGGCGACGATGGCCGCGTCCAGGTTGACGTCATAGCGTATGGGCTGGCGGCTTACGCTTTTTGCCAGCCGGCGGATATCGCAATGGGCGTTCATGGCGCTGAGCAGCACGGTCTCGCCAGATTCGTCCCGCAGGCGCTCCATGAACGGCATGGCCTTGACCACCAGCGGCTCTTCGTGGCGACGGAAGGGGAAACCATGCCGGCCTGCCTCGATCAGCATGTAGCGCCCGGCGGAATCCTGTACGAGATGACCGCGCGCGGCGAGAGTTTGGAGCAACCCATGCGCGCTGCTTTTCGGCAAGGTCAGATCCCGGACAATCTGCGACAAGGCAACGGCTTCCCGTCGCCCCGCCATATATTCAAGAATATCGAGGACACGTCCGGCGCTCTTCACTTCCGAGTTCATATATGTGAACGACCTTCCCGTTGTTGACCTGGCGATCGGCCTGTAACAGTTGTGCCGAGAAAAGCGACAACCGGCAAGGCGGGTGTGACGATGAGCGGGACGCAAAAGCAGGCGGAGATTGCCGAACCCTGGCTCTGGCCGGACGAAACCTGGCGGAGCCGCGTCGACAAGGTGCGCGCCGGGCGGTCGTTGCGGCCCGCCAAGTGGAAGAATGGCGCCCGCATGGCGGTCGCCTTGTCCTTCGACGCCGACCATGAGACGTTTGAATTGCGCAATGGCGGTGTTTCGATCGGCCGGATGAGCCAGGGGCAGTATGGGCCTCGTTCGGGCATGCCGCGCATTCTCAAGCTGCTGGAGAAATACGCCGTTCCGGCCTCGGTCTTCATGCCGGCGGTGTCGGCGATGATCAATGCTGATGAAGCGCGCGCCGTCGCAGCCTCGGGCCATGAACTTGGCATGCATAGTTGGATACACGAATTCAACTCGCGCCTGGACGAGGCGAGCGAGCGCGACCTTGCCCTGCGCGCCGCCGATGTGCTGGAGCACATTTCCGGTGTTCGACCGGTCGGCATGCGAACTGCTTCCTGGGATTTCAGTCCGCACACGCTGAAGATCGCCCGCGAGATGAAGCTACTTTACGATTCATCGCTGATGGCGGACGACGAGCCCTATGAGCTACTCGAAGACGGAGAGCCGACGGGCATCGTCGAAATCCCCGTGGAGTGGATCCGCGACGACGCTCCCTATGTAGCGATGGACCGCATGACCGGAGCGCGGCCCTATGGCGGCCCGTCAATGGTTCTCGATATTTTCCAGCGCGAGCTGGAGGTGGCCTATGAGGAGGGTGGGCTTTTCCAGCTTACGCTTCATCCTCATCACATCGGCCATCGCTCGCGTATCTTCATTCTGGAAGAGATCATTCGCCAGGCGCAGGCCAAGAGGGACGTATGGTTTGCCACCCATGCGGAGCTTGCTGCCTATTGCGCTTCGGAAGCCGGCCTGAAGACATTGCACCAATAAATAATGAGCGTCCGGCGGGGCGCAACGGCGTTTTTGAATTTCAAAGGGGGTAGTAGACTATGCATTTCAAGTTCTTATCCGCAGCGGCCCTTGCCGTGAGCCTTCTGGCGTCGGCAGCCTATGCGCAATCGGCCAAGGATACGCTGACGATCGACCTGCCGAATGATGCGGCCACGCTCGATCCGCATCTTCAATGGGACACGGACAGCTATAGCGTCTATCGCAATATCTTCGACAATCTCACCACCCGCGATACAGCCGGCGCGATCGTGCCGCAGATCGCGACGTCCTGGAAATATCTCGACGACAAGACCCTCGAATTCCAGATCCGCGATGATGTGACCTTCCAGGATGGCAGCAAGCTGACTGCCGACGATGTTGCCTATAGCGTCAACCGTATCATCGATCCGGCTCTGAAGAGCCCGCAATTGTCGCAGTTCAACCAGATCATCAAGGCCGAGGCCACCAGTCCGACCGTGGTGAAGATGATGACGAAGTCGCCCTATCCTGCGCTGATTGCCCAACTCGTCAAACTGTCGATCGTGCCGAAGGCCTATGTCGAGAAGGTGGGCGCCCAGGAGTTCAATCTGAAGCCGATGGGCAGCGGTCCTTACAGGCTGGTGCAGTGGCAGAAGGGCGTACAGACCGAGCTTCAAGCGAACGACCATTACTGGCGCGCAAAGCCGCCCTTCGAACATGTCGTCTTCCGCGCCGTGCCCGACGTCTCCACTCGCATCGCCGACCTGAAGACCGGCAAGGCCGATCTCGTTCGCGATCTTCCGTCCGATCAGGCGATTGCGCTGAAGAGCGGCGAGGAGGTGCAGGTGCTCTCGGTTCCGACCGAGCGCGTCGGCTATATCTATATCAACGCCCAGGCTGGCGCGACGCAGGATGTCCGCGTGCGCCAGGCGATCGCCTACGCCATCGATAGGCAGACCTTGGTCGATGCGCTATTGCAGGGCTTCGGCTCCCCGGTCAACGTCGTCGGCGCCAAACCGATCTTTGGTTACACCGAGAGGGTCGAAGGCTACCCCTTCGATCCGGACAAAGCGCGCGCCTTGATAAAGGACGCGGGCGCGGAAGGGGCGAAAATCGAGTTTCTGACCTCGCCCTCCTATGATCGTTCGATGGTGGAAGCCATCCAGCAGATGCTGAATGATGTGGGTCTCGATACGACGATCACCTCGCTCGATCAGGCGACCTTCCTGAAACGTCGTCAGGGCGATGCCAGGGACGCCGGCAGCATGGCTTTCGGTCGTTGGTCCTGCGCCTGCCAGGATGCCGACGGCATCATCTTTCCGCTGTTTCGCACCGGCAGCAGTTGGGCGAAATACAGCAACCCGCAGTTCGACGGTCTCGTCGACGATGCCAGGTCGACGCTCGACAACGACAAGCGGCTGGAGGACTATCGGAAGGCCTATGAAATCCTGAAGCAGGATGTGCCGGGCATCGGGCTCTACCAGGGCGATGCCGTCTATGGCGCCAGCAAGAAGCTCAAGTGGCAGCCGAGCCCCAACGAAGCCATGTTCGTCATGGACATGAGTTGGCAGCACTAGACCGGGCAGATTGTGGATTTGGCCGGTGACTGGGGCCTGCCTTTCTGTATCAATAGGTTAGACGTGTCCGGCGATTCTGATCCGCCGGACACCATATCCTCCCGCCTTTGCCCCTTTGTTCGGATGGCTTTCATGACCCTTGCTATTTCCCCCGATGATATCGACCAGGCCGCACTGCTTTCGGAATTGCGGCGCTGGGTGGAGATCGAAACCCATACGCCGGACGCTGATGCCGTGAACCGGCTGGCCGATCGCGTCGAGGCGATAGCCAAGCAAGCCGGCCTCGTGACCGAGCGGACGCCTGGAACGATGGGCTTCGGCGACATTCTGGCGGTGCGTTCGCCTCGTCCCGCTGGCAGCAACCAGAAGAGCGTGCTCATCCTTGCTCATCTGGATACGGTTCATGCAGCCGGCACGATCAAGAACCAGCTGCCCTGGCGACAGGAGGACGATCGTCTCTATGGACCGGGCATCTACGATATGAAGTCCGGTGCCCTGATGGCGCTGGAGGCAATGAAGATTGCGGTCCGCCATGGCCCCGGCCCGAAGCTTCCCGTCGATCTGCTGTTCATGCCGGATGAGGAGATGGGCAGCCTTAGTTCTCGCGCGTTGATCGAGGCCTATAGTCGCAATGCCGGCTATGCTCTGGTGGTCGAGCCTGCCCGTGATGGCGGCAAGATTGTCGTCGCGCGCAAGGGTGTGGCCATGTACGACATCGTCGTTCGCGGCCGCGCCTCTCATGCCGGCACCCGTCCGCAGGATGGCCGTAGCGCCGTCCGCGCGGCCGCACGGCTGGTGCTCGAACTCGAATCCCTTAACGACCCCGCACGCGGCGTGACGGTGACCGTCGGCACCATTCACGGCGGAACCGGACGCAACACCGTGCCGGCAGAATGCCAGATGCAGGTCGACGTGCGTGTGCCCGACGAAGGGACAGCTACGGAAATCCTCGGCAGGATCGAGGCCCTGAAGCCGGTCGACCCGGATATCGCGCTCGAAATCAGTGGCGGTCTCAACAGGCCGCCATTCCCGCAATCCGAAGGCGGCAAGCGGCTTTTCGCTCATACAGCGGGGATTGCCGCCGAACTCGGAATCACGCTGGAAGGCGTCAGCACCGGCGGCGGTTCGGACGGCAATTTCACCGCGGCCCTCGGCGTCGCCACGCTTGACGGGTTAGGCGCGGACGGCGCCGGTGCCCATACGTTCGACGAGTACATCTTCGTCAGCAGCGTCGCGCCGAGGACGGCCTTGCTTGCCAATCTCATGCTGACGCTTGACGGCAAGGAATGATGCCGGACGGCGGGTGAGGTTTGCTTTGCCAGCAGGAGCCCTCATTGCTGACCAGGCGAAGCCTGATGGAGTGAGGAAGCGGGCGTCCGCGACCCGCCCGTCAAACCCAGGATCACGGGTCGAAACGGCTAACTTCGATCCCCATACCGACAGGTAGCAGCACGCTGGTGATTCCGGCCTTGGCCCGGACGGCTCGGCCATAGGCCTGCACATCCTCGTTTCCGGGGCGTATCATATTGTCGGCGATGATGATCGCGCCCGGATTGAGCTTGGGATAGAAAGCCTCCAGGCAGGGCACGTAGAGATCCTTCCAGAGATCGACCAGCACGAGATCCACGCCGATCGTCAGCTCGGAGATCATCTGCACGGCGTCACCGACCTTGAAGTCGATATGGTCGGCAAGTCCGGCCTTCGTCGCCTTGTCGCGGGCATAGGCCGACTTGTAGTCATGCAATTCCATCGTGATCAGCCGGCCGCCGGTCGCACGGGCGGCTTCCGCCAGCCAGATGCCGGAATAGCCGAAGGAAGTGCCGAGCTCGAGAATGTTCGGCGTCTTCAAGCTCTTGGCGACGATGTTGAGCAGACGGCCGGTTTCCGGCCCGACTGCGCGCATCCGGCGATCCTGGCCGCCATCGCGGCCGCCCGGCGGCATGTCGCGCGGCTTGCTCTGCTCTTCCCGGATGAGCTCGTGATATTCATCGAGCACTGCCAAAATTCTGTCGTCCATATCCGATCCTCTATCCAACTGCGGACTGTGGCGCGCACGATAGGAGCGAATTTTGCGGTCGTCGAGGCTGCCGGGCCGAGTGCGTGGCTTGTGTCACTCTAACGTGATCGGGCATCCCTGGGCGAAAACCCATGCTGCCGTTTGAAGGCGGTCGCGAAGTTCGCCGGGCTGGTGTAGCCGGCGAGGTAGGCGGCCTGGGCAATCGTCACCCCTTCATTCTCAAGCGCTGTCCTTGCCTGTTCGAGTTTCAGCTTCCGTATGTAGTGGAAGACAGTCGTGCGGTGTGCCGTATGAAATAGCCGCTGCAACGTATTGACGCTGACGCTGATTTCGGTCGCCAGCTCCTCGACGGATGGAGCAACGCGGCTATTGTTCAGCAATTCCTCGGCGCGGCGGAGGCGCTTATTCTCGGCGGCGCTCAATCTTGCCCTGCGTGCGGGCGTGGAGGGCGTGCCCGCCAGCAGCGAAAAGGCTTCGGCGACGATGCCAAGCGTGCGGCTCTCCATGTATAGGCGCGCCAGATAGGGTTCGAAGCCAGACGGCTTGATCGCCTGCGTGGCCAATGCCACCAGCGACGCGCTCGGGCTCCAGGATCGTGCCGCAAGCCGTGTCGCGGTGAAGCGCTTCAGGCCCTGCGCGCTTGCATCCGCAAAGACATCGCCCGACTCCAGCCATTCCGGGAATATCTTGATCGTCAGCTTACGCACGCGGTCCCCAACGGCCGCGCGGCGGCGGAAGAGTTCCCGTTCCTGCTGGTGGAACAGTGTGGCTGACGGGATCCAGCGGTCGGAATTTTCGGCCCGATGCGGCATCGGAATGTCCTGATCACCGATGCTGGCGCTCACACCCCCCTGGAAGAACAGCTTGATGCCCAGGTGTGGTGCGGATTCGGCTTCCGTATGGAGATCGCAAAGGTTGGTCACATCGGAATAATGGACCGTCAGACCATTTCTCACGGTCGTCTTGCTGAACGTGCCGCGCAGGACCGTGTCGTCCGCGCCGATATTGGAGTTGAGCAGGCGGAAGGTGCGATCTTCCCTTTGCATTTGACCGAAGAATTCGTGCGCTTTGACCAGAGAGCTCATCCGGTAGCTATTCCTATCGCCTGTTGCTGAGCGACGAGGTGCAATTGCGCAAACAAGAATGGCGTTTTCTCAAACAAGTTCGCAATGGCCTTCCGCTCGCAAATGCGTATAACGCCAAAACATGACTAATTCCATCATATTTTAGTCGACGAGCCGCTCGATCACGGCGGGCACCGACACAAAAGTTTAGCACCCGGTGCGATCAAGGGGGACGAATGCTCTATAGACAGGCCTTTGCAGGAATATTGGCGGGAACGGCGAGCCTGCTTGCGACGACGGCGATCGTGGTGGCCGACGATCAGACCCCGACAACCCTGGAAAAAATCACGATCACCTCCAATGGCATGCAGGACAAGGGGCCGGTTGCCAAGCGCGCCCGTGCCGGCACCAAGACCGATACGCCCATTGTGGAAACACCGCAGTCGGTATCGGTCGTGACAAGCGATCAGATCAAGAAGCAGGGCTCCACCAGCGTTTCTTCTGCGCTACGCTACGAGCCCGGCATCACCACCGGTTCGCGGCCGGGCGAGCGCTTTGACAGCATCTACATCCGTGGTTTCGGCGGTTTCGGCGCGAACGCCAACTACATCCAATACTGGAACGGATTGAAGCTGCCGACCGGCATCAATTACAACATACCCTCCGTGGATCCATTTTTCATCGATCGTATCGAAATCACGCGCGGCCCGGCCTCTGTTCTCTATGGCGCCGGCAATCCTGGTGGCTTGGTCAATCTTGTCAGTAAGAAGCCGGAGGCAGAAGCAAGCTACGAGGTGTTCACGCGCTTCGGCAACAATGGGCGCGCCGAGACCGGTTTCGATTTCACCGGCCCGCTCGATGAAGAAGGACAGCTCCTCTATCGCCTGACTGGCGTCGGTCGTCTTTATGATCTCGGCGTCGACAACTCCGACAGCCAACGCGTGGCGATCGCCCCTTCCGTGACCTGGTCACCGGATGCCGATACGACATTGACGGTGAACGCGAGCTATACGCGTGACCCGAATGCCGCCATCTCCAACTGGCTGCCTGCCGTCGGGACCCTGCAGAAA
Organism: Rhizobium sp. AP16; assembly: GCF_000281735.1. Taxonomy (NCBI): domain Bacteria; kingdom Pseudomonadati; phylum Pseudomonadota; class Alphaproteobacteria; order Hyphomicrobiales; family Rhizobiaceae; genus Rhizobium; species Rhizobium sp. AP16. The sequence goes on from NZ_AJVM01000067.1 coordinate 51,030, forward strand.
AACCCGAATGGCCAGTTTTCGAGCAGCTTTTTCAGCGGCAATCCGAACTACAATTCCTTCTCGCGCAAGCAAGCCACGGCGGGCTATGAGTTCGAACACCATTTGGACGACGTCTGGACGGTGCGGCAGAATTTGCGGTTCATGCACAGCAGTACCGATTTCAAGGGCTACTCCGTGACGGGATGGGCCTCCGCCTCAAGCTGCGGTGGCGTATCCTATCTATGCCTCGGCCGGCGAGCGACACACTACATCGAGCAGTTCAATGCCCTTCAGGTGGACAATCAAGCCGAGGCCGATTTCAACACGGGTCAGCTCGAACACAAGCTGCTGATGGGGCTGGACTACCAGCAGGTCGATGCCACCTCGACCTATGGCAACGGCTCGGTCAGCTATATCAACTATCTCCACTATCTCCACCCATCCTACGAAAGCTCAACGAATGTGGCCTTGACCGGGCGTCAGAACCAGGTGCGCCATCAGACGGGTGTTTATGTTCAGGATCAGATGAAGCTGGACAATTGGGCATTCGTCCTCGCCGGTCGTCACGACTGGTCATCGATCGACAGCACGACGACGACCCTCTCTTCGGGTTCGTCCACCAGTTACAGCACGCAGGATAGCGCCTTCACTTGGAAGGCAGGGCTTCTCTACCAATTCGACAATGGCGTCGCGCCCTATGCAAGTTACAGCACGTCCTTCGATCCGAACATGGGCACTGGCTATGGTGGCAAGACCTTTAAGCCGACGACGGGTCAGCAATATGAAGTCGGCGTGAAGTATCAGCCGACAAATTACGACGCGCTTTTCACCGTCGCTCTCTACAATCTTACGCAGCAGAATGTCCTGACGACTGACACGGAGCACACAAGCACGAACACGACGGTGACCGGCTGCAGCTCATCCACCTGCCAGACGCAGGCCGGCGAGGTTCGTTCGCGGGGCGTCGAGCTCGGCGCCAAATTCGCGATTACCGACAATTTCAGCATGAACGCCGCCTATACCTTTGCAGATGTCGAAGTGACCGAGAGCACGGTGGCCAGCACGGTTGGGAAGACACCGGTCGGGGCGCCCAGACACATGGTAAGCCTCTGGGGCGACTATACTTTGGACTCCGAGCAATTTGCGGGGCTCGGTTTTGGAGCAGGCGTCCGCTACATGGGCTCGACCTATGGTGATGCCACCAACACGAAGGCCATGAAGGTGCCAGACTATACGCTCGTCGATGCCGCTATCCACTACGACTTCGGCGCCCGCAATCCCAAGCTCAAGGGTCTCGACTTGGCCGTCAACGCCACAAACCTGTTCAACAAGAAATATGTCGCGGCCTGCGCATCGGAAACCCAATGCTTCCTCGGAACGGGCCGGACAATCATGGCGACCGTGTCCTACAAGTGGTGACGATGGGTGCGCAACGCAGGGATCGGACATGAGATACATGACTGACACCGGGACACAGCAATATGCTCTCGAATGCGGTATGTGCCGGACGACGCGTCCTGTCGCACTTAAGCCGATTGCCATGATCGCAGCGCTCCTGATCGCCTTGATGATACCGGCGCTAGCGCGCGCCGACATCATTCTCAATGATCTCAAGGGCAGGACGGTTACGCTGGCAAAGCCGGCGAGCCGCGTGCTCGTGGATGACGGCCGTTCGATCCTGGCGCTTTCATTTCTCACCGATGATCCGGTCAGCCTCATCGCGGCCTGGCCGCACGATATCGACCGCTTTGGTCGCGAGCTCTATGCCGCCTATCGGCAGAAGTTTCCGGCAATCGACACTCTACCGAAATCGACGAGCAGCGCCCAGGACATGGTCGCTGAGCAGGTCATCGCCGCAAAACCCGATCTCGTGGTGTTGTCTCTCTATTCGCATCCCGCAGAGTGGCAGCTTGAACAGCTCCGCCAAGTCGGAATTCCGGTTATTTTCATCGATTTCGTCGCCGATCCCTTCGCCAATTCAGACCGAAGCCTCGAAGTTTTGGGGAAGGCCGTCGGCCACGAGGCGGAGGCCGGCAGAGTTATCGCCTTCCGCAAACAGCAGAAGGCTCTGATTGCCGAGCGGGTCGCCAACGCGGATCCGTCCGAGAGGCCCTTAGTCTTCATGGAGACGCATGCCTCGACGCAAGAGGCGTGTTGCAATTCGCCGGGCACCGGCAATGTCGGCAAATTCATCGACTTTGTGGGTGCGCGCAATATCGGCGATATCCTCGCCGGCAAGCCGTTCGGGCAGATCAGCCTCGAATATGCGCTTGCCTCGAAGCCCGATATCTATATCGCCAGCGGCGGTGAATATATGGAAAAGCGTGGTGGGCTTCTGATCGGTCCACATTACAGCACAGAAGAAACGCGAGATGCAATGGCACGGCTTCTCGCCCGCCCGGGCTTTGCCGCCATCCCTGCCGTCGCGACAGGAGCAGTGCACGGCCTGTCGCAGCAAATCTTCAACTCGCCTCTCGATGTGCTGGCGCTGGAGCTCATCGCCAAATGGACCCAGCCGAAGCTGTTTGAGGATCTCGACGTCGAGGCGACGCGGCGGACGCTGAATGCCTTCATGGCCGTACCGCTTACAGGGACCTATTGGACCGACTGACGGGCGGAGCACATCACGATGACCGATACACATATAGACGGAGGCGCGACGCTGCATGCGTGACAAAGCCATGGGGAAGACGCTACCGAGCTCTCAAATGCGCAGCAACATGCCGCAGGACATTGCGGGCATGTCGCCTCAGCAGCCGCTCGTCATGCCGGGCTGCGGACGGTTTACGCTGCGCTCGTCGGAAACGGGTCTGGATTACGAGATCTTCGTCTATGTACCGGAGGCCGAGCCGCCAGCTTCGGGTTTTCCGGTCATCTATGTTCTCGACGCCAATTCGGATTTTATCACCGTTGCCGAGACGGTACGCCGCGTCTCTCGCCGCCCGAAGGCGACCGGCATCGCTCCTGCGATCGTGGTCGGGATCGGTTATCCCAATACGAACGGATACAACATCGACCGCCGCCACCTGGACTTTACACGCGGTCCCGCGGATACAAGCGTATTTCCCGACAAGGCAGGGGACGGCTGTGGCGGGCAGGCGGCCTATATCCGCTTCCTTGGCAATCAATTGATGCCTTATATCCAATCATGGCTTGGCAGCGATCCGGACAGTCGCATTCTGCTCGGCCATTCGCTTGCCGGTTATTTCGTGCTTGATTTGCTGGCCCAGCATCCGGACATGTTCAGCGGCTATGTCAGCTTCAGTCCCTCGGTCTGGTGGGACCGGCCAGGCTTGTCGCGAGCTTTGGCGGCGGTGTGTCCCATCACGCGGCCGATCCGCCTCTATACGTCGGTCGGACGCTGGGAGCAGGAGCTTGCGCCCTGGCAAGCCAGGGAGAGTTTCAGCAATCAATATCACCGGATTCGCAAGGTTCGCCGCATGATCGACAATGCGCGCGAGATCTCGTGCGAGGTCGGCGCGAGCTATGGGGAGAAGGCGACCGTTCAGTTCGAACTCGGCGATGACGAGGACCATGCGACGGTCGTCACGGCGTTACTCTGCCGATCGCTACGCTTCATGGGCGCTGGATTTTCTGCCTGACACGGATCTCGTAGATTCGCGTTCAGATGTTTCTAAGTGACCGATCAGATCGCTCCGTCGACGATCACCATGGGGCTGCCGCGGGAACACGTCTCGACGCGGGCATCGATCTTGTAGATATCGCGCAGCATCCCGGTAGTGATGACGTCGGATGTCGCGCCGCTGGCCGCCATCTTGCCGTGCGCGATGACGATGGTGTTTTCGCAGTAGCGGAGCGCGTGGTTGAGGTCGTGGAGCGCGATCAGGACGATCATGCCGTCTCGCTTGGCGAGATCGGTAATGAAGCTCAGCACCTCGATCTGCCGGTGAAGGTCGAGTGCCGATGTCGGTTCGTCCATCAACAGGATTTCGGGGCGGCGAATAAGCGCTTGTGCCAGCGAAACGAGCTGGCGCTGGCCGCCGGAAAGCTCCCCGAGGCCGCGAAACGCCAGATTTTCGATATGCAACGCCTTCAGGATGGCATCGATTTCGGCCAGTTCGTCGTCGGCAACCCGCCAGCCGCTGCCTTGCTTTGCCGAAAGCAGGACCGACTCGTAGACGGTGAGGACCGCATTGGCGCCTGTGTCCTGCGGCATGTAGCAGATCGAGCGTGGTCCTCGCGCCGTATCGGAGAGTTCGACCAGCCCCGGCCCCTTGATCAGGCCGGCGATCCGCTTGAACAGAGTCGACTTGCCGGCGGCGTTCGGGCCAATGATCGCCGTGACGCTGCCGCCCTTGAGGTCGCTGAGGGTGACATCGGACAGCACTTTTACCTTGCCGTAAGAGGCGCCGACCTGATCGAGTGCCAAACCTACCATGAACGCCTCCTGCTGCCGAAAATCAGGATGAAGAAGAAGGGAACGCCCACCAGCGCGGTGATCACCCCGATCGGCAGGATCGCGCCGGGAATGATGATCTTGCTGAGGACGGAGGTTGCCGACAGGAGAAGAGCGCCGCAGACGACCGATGCGGGCAGGAAGAAGCGCTGGTCCTCGCCGACGATCATGCGCGCCATATGCGGCCCGACGAGACCGACGAAGCCGATCGTGCCGACGAAGGATACCGGGATGGCGGCGAGCAGGCTGACGAGCATCATCGTCCGCAGGCGCAGCGCCCGCACGTTGACACCCATGCTCGCGGCCTTGTCGTCGCCGAGGCGAAGCGCCGTCAGTGCCCATGCGTCCCGCATGAACAACGGCAGGATGACGACTAGCATGCCGGCGATGATCGCAACCTTGGGCCAGGTTGCCTTGGTGAAGCTACCCATTGTCCAGAACACGATTGCCGAAAGCGCCTGTTCGGATGCCAGATATTCGAGCAGCGACAGAGCAGCATTAAAGGTGAAGACCAGGGCGATGCCGAGCAGGACGATGGTCTCGACGCTGACGCCGCGCATGGTCGAGGCAAAGTGGATGAACATTGCTGCCGCCATCGCCATGATGAAGGCATTGATCGGCACCATATAGGCGACCGCGCCGGGATAGAGCGCGACGCCACCAACAAGGGCGAGGGCCGCGCCGAAGCTTGCCGCCGCCGAAATTCCGAGCGTGAACGGGCTTGCCAGCGGATTGGCGAGGATCGTCTGCATCTCCGCGCCGGAAACCGATAGAGAGGCGCCGACGACGACCGCCATCAGCGCGATCGGCATGCGGATATCCCAGATGACGACGCGCAATTGAATAGCTGCATTGGCAGGATCGAAGATCGCGGAGAGAACCTGCTGCAGGGTATAGTTGGCCGGCCCAAGCGCCATGTCGAGCGCTATGCTCATACAGAGCGCGACGCCGAGAAGCGCCAGGATGATCAGGCGGCGGAAGACCCGGAAGCGATATTGCTCGCCTCCGGTCACAGTGGCTTGAAGCGTCCCAACGGACATGGCGGCTTGTCCTTCGGCAAAATGCGAGAGGCCGGTTTAAGTTCGAAGATCGACCGTAAGCCGGCACCAGGCTCGAGCCATCGCTCGACGAAAACTGAGACCCTCTATGCTTTTATGAGGAAAGCAGTCAAGTTCAATTTGGCAACGAGCAGGCGAAGGGTCAGAAATCAGCAACCTTGCCCCAAACCGAGCCGTTCAACCGGTCCGGATAGTAGGGTTTCGGATCGACGATCGGCTCTGCGCCCGTGGCGAGATCAGCGACGAGATGGCCCGCTCCGGGACCGATCCCGAATCCGTGGCCGCTGAAGCCTGCCGCCAGAATCAGTCCCGGCAGGGTTGATATCTCACCGATCGCCGGAACGCCGTCGGGTGTGCTGTCAATGAAACCGGCCCACGCTGCCGATACCGGCGTGTGGGCAAGTGCTGGAAGCAATGCTCGCGCACGCTCCAGCGTCTGATCGATCTGCGCACGATCCGGGCGGGGATCGAGAATGCGGTTGCGCTCCATCGGCGTCGGCCGATCGAGCCGCCAGCGCGACAGGGTTTCATGGCCGCCCTTCATGCCTTCCAATCCTCCGGGAGCGAGGCTGCGTCGGCGCTTGATGAACATCGGCACGAAATGGCGCGCGAAGCGGAGCTGCTGCAGGGTCGGATCGACGCGGGCACGGCCGCTGATGGCGAGCGTATAGCCGCCATCCCTCCGGCGCGTGGCGGAGACTGCGGCGGTGTGCAGTGCCGCCGGCAAGCCTTCGGCACCGGGGCCGACGGAGAGGATCGAGGAGCGGATCGCGGCTTGCGGGAAGCGGATGCCGAGCTGCCGGCAAAAGGACGATGCCCAGGCGCCGCCGGCCATGACAACCGTTCGAGTGCGGATCGTGCCGGCCTCGGTGACGACGCCGCTGACATGGCCGCCTTCGACCTCGAGACCGCGCGCCGCACACATCTGATGGACACTCCCGCCGAGCGCCAGGATGGCGCGGGCAACCACCGGGGCTGCCCGGGACGGATCGGCGGTGCCGTCGGTTGGCGAAAAGACCCCGCCCTTCCATTGCCGACCGGTCGCCACCCCGAATTCGCTCGCCTTTTTGCTGTCGAGCATGTGGGTGGTGACGCCGACGCCGCGGGCAAATTCGCCCCAGCGCGCCCAGCCGGCGAGCTCAGCGTCGTCATTGCTCAGATAGAGCAGACCGCAGCGCCGAAAGCCGGTATCCTCGCCGGTATCCTTGCCGAAATCCTCCCAAAGAGACAGGCTCTTGGTGGAGATCGGCAGTTCGCGGGCATCCCTGTTCTGCTGCCGGCACCATCCCCAGTTCCGACTGGATTGTTCGGCACCGATCCGGCCTTTTTCGATAAGGGCGACCTTCAGGCCGCGCCGCGCAAGATAATAGGCGGTAAAGACGCCGACGATGCCGCCGCCGATCACCACCGCATCCGCCTCCTTAGGGATAACAGGCGTGGTTTCGATGTGCAGAAGGGGCGCGGGCATAGCTTTCTCCGGGTTTCAGACACGTATTCTAACCGAGCTTTCGCCACGCAAATGCTGCAGATCGCCGCCAGACAGCATTTCCTTTGGTGGCGCCTGTCTATCACGAATGCTTGTGCTAAGATCCGGATTCTACGAGGTTATATAGGCACAAACGAGGTTGATTCCGCTTGCTAACCGAGGCTTTCCGCCTAAAATGACGAAAGATTATTCCGTATGGCGGCGTGCCGCTGCCGATAAGAGGGGAGCACGCCGATGAAGCTCGACCGGATCGACATCAAGATTCTCTACGAATTGCAGAAGAACGGCCGCATCACCAATGTCGAGTTGGCCGAACTCGTCAATCTCTCGCCCAGCCCCTGCCTGATGCGGGTGAAGAAGCTGCAATCGGAAGGCTATATCGCCGGCTACTCGGCGCAAATCAACATCGCCAAGCTCGGGCAGACGCTGACCGTCTTCACCGAAGTCACGCTCAAGAACCACCGCCAGATCGATTTCGCCCGCTTCCTCGCGGCGGTCGAGAAGGTGGATTCGGTCGTGGAATGCCATCTGGTCTCCGGCGGCTACGACTATCTGGTGAAGTTCGTTACCGCCGGCATTGCCGAATACCAGACGACAATGGAGCGGCTGATCGACATGGAGATCGGCATCGACAAGTATTTCAGCTTCGTCGTGCTGAAATCGCCGATCGTCAAGGCGCATATGCCACTGACCAGCCTGTTTCCAGTCTGACGTTTTTCCTGATTGCAATGTGCGAAACGCCTGTCAGCGTTTCGCGAAAGCCCGCATCAGTTCGGGATCTTGCTCCAGCCCGTCCAGCCAGCCGGTGTTAAGCTTCGGCACGGAGGAGAAGAGCAGCTTGGAATAGGGATGCTTGGCCCCACCGGCGAGATCGGCGGATGCAAGCTGCTCGATCTTCTCGCCGGCATACATGACGATGATCTCGTCGCAGATCGCCTGCACCGTCGAAAGGTCATGGCTGATGAAGACATAGGAGAGGCTAAGCTCGCGCTGCAGCTCCTTGAGAAGGTCGATGATGGCAGCGGCAACGACTGTGTCGAGGGCCGAGGTGATTTCGTCGCACAGAATGAGCTTCGGCTCGGCCGCGAGTGCGCGGGCAAGGTTGATGCGCTGCTTTTGGCCACCGGACAGTTCCGGCGGACGCCGGTGCTTGATGGCTCTCGGCAGGTGAACCATGTCGAGGAGCTGGTCGATACGAGCCTCGCGCTGCTTGCCGCCGATATTGCGATAGAAGGAGAGTGGCCGGCCGAGGATATCGCCGATCGACTTGGCCGGATTGAGTGCGGTATCGGCGAACTGGAAGACGATCTGCAGCTTGCGCAGTTCTTCGCGCTGGCGCTGCTTGGCATCGGCTGCGAGCTGCTTGCCGTCGAAGATGATATCGCCGGAAACCGGCGGCAGGATCCCCGCAATGGCGCGCGCAAGCGTCGATTTTCCACAGCCGGACTCGCCGATGACGCCGAGATTGCGGCCCGCCTCGAGCTTGAGGCTCACCGATTTGAGCGCCGTTGCCAGAGGCAGGCCGTCGGGCTGAATCTGCCCGTAGCCCGCAACGATGTTCGTGACCTCCAAAAGAGCGGGCGTCTTTTGTGGATCGGTCGGCGCGGGGGAGGCGTAGAGCTTGGGTTCGAAAGCGCCGAGCAATTGGCGGGTATAGGGATGGGCGGGGGCAGAAAGGATCTGCTCGGTCTTGCCGATTTCCTGGATCTCTCCGCCCTTCAGCACGACGATCCGGTCGGCGACCTGCGCAACGACGGCGAGGTCGTGGGAGACGTAAACGCCGGCGATGCCGCCCTTCTTCATCACCGATTTGAAGGCCCGGAGAACCTCGATCTGCGTCGTCACGTCGAGCGCCGTCGTCGGCTCGTCGAAAATCACCAGCTTCGGATCGCCGATCAGCGCCATTGCTGCTGAAAGGCGTTGCAGCTGACCGCCGGACACCTGATGCGGATAGCGCGAACCGATCGTCTCCGGGTTCGGCAGGCTCAATGCCTTGAAGAGCTCGACAGCGCGCGCCTTTGCTTCCTCGGCCGGCATGAGATCGTGGATGCGGGTGATTTCGATCACCTGCTCCATGATGGTCTGCGCCGGGTTGAAGGCGGCAGCGGCACTCTGCGGGATATAGGCGACTTCCGTGCCGCGAATGCGGGCTCTCGCCTTTTCCGGCAGGCTTGCCATGTCCTTGCCGGCGAGCAGAACCTCGCCGCCACTGATCCGGCATCCCGGCCGCGCGTGACCCATCAGGGTGAGCGCGATCGTGGTCTTGCCCGAGCCGCTTTCGCCGATCAGGGCGACGATCTCGCCCTCTTCGATATCGAAGCTGACGCCACGGATGATCTCGACCAGGCGGCCGGAATCGGTCTTGGCCTCGACCTTCAGGTCACGAATTTCGACGAGCTTGGCCATCAATTGCTCCGGTCTCGGATTTTCTGGGGCAGGTTGTCGATCAGCAGATTGACGCTGATCGTCAGGCTGGCGATCGCAATGCTTGGGAAGATCACCGCCGGTGCGCCAAAGGGTAGGCCGCCGATATTTTCGCGCACCAGAGCGCCCCAATCCGCGTTCGGAGGCTGCACGCCGAGGCCGAGAAAGGAGAGGCCCGACAGAAGCAGCACGATGAAGACGAAGCGCAAGCCCAGGTCCGCCATCACAGGCCCAAGGATATTGGGCAGGATCTCGGAGCGGATGAGATAAAGCGCGCCTTCGCCGCGAGCACGGGCGACCGTGATGAAATCCATCGTATTGATGTTGACCGCGAGCGCACGCGAAAAGCGGTAGGCACCCGGCGTATAGATGACGGCAAGCGTCATGATCAGCACCGGAATCGATGAGCCGACACCGGCCACAACCACGAGGCCGAACAGCTTGCTGGGAATCGAGTTCAGCGCATCGAGAAAGCGACTGAGTGCGCTGTCGAACCAGCCGCCTGTCACCGCCGCGATCATGCCGAGCGCGACGCCGGTGAAACAGGAGATGCAGACGGCGGCAAGCGAGATGCCGACGGTATAGCGTGCGCCCATCAGGATACGGGAAAAGATATCACGGCCGAGATAGTCGGTGCCTAGCCAGAACTTCGCCGAGATTGGCCCGAAGTAGTCGAAGTCGACGATATCGCCGATCGGGTAGGGGATCAGCAGCGGCGCGAAGATGGCGATCAGTGCCCAGGCGAGGATGACGCCAAGGCCGATCATGCCGACGATGTTGAAGCGGAAGCCGAGCTTGCGGGGAGTGAACGCGGTAAGGGCCATGGTCAGCGCAACCTCGGATTGGACATGATGGCGATGATGTCGGCGATGGTGATCAGAAGCAGATAGACCAGACAGAAGATCATCGCGCAGGTCTGGATCAGCGGCAGATCGCGGGTGGCGACGGCATCCACCATCAGCTTGGCGATGCCTGGATAGTTGAAGATGGTTTCGACGATGATCACGCCGCCGAGCAGGTAGGAAAGCGAGAGTGCTACCGCGTTGACGATCGGGCCAAGCGCATTCGGCAGCGCATGCTTCAGCACCATGCGTCGGCGCGAAGCACCTTTGAGCAGGGCCATTTCCACATAGGGCGTGTTCAGCGTCTCGATCACGGCCGCGCGGGTCATGCGGATCATCTGTGCCGAGATCACGAAGCTCAGCGTGATGACCGGCATCGCGAAGACGCGCAGCATCTGCGAGAAGGAGTGGATCTCATTGGCGAAGGCAAGTGCCGGCAGCCATTTCAGGTAAACCGCGAAAATCAACACCGCCGAAGTGGCTACCATGAATTCGGGTACGGAAATGACGCCGATGGCAATCACCGTGACGATGCGATCAAAGAGCGAGCCGCGCAGCATGGCCGCGGTAATGCCGAGCGTGAGCGCAATCGGAACCGAAAACAGCGCAGTTGCGGCCGCAAGCTTCAGCGAGTTTCCGAGCCGGGAACCGATCAGGTCAGCGATCGGCATGTTGTTGGCATAGGAAATACCGAGATCCCCGGTGGCAAGGCCGGCGAGCCAGCGCAAGAAACGCAGGATTGCCGGGTCGTTGAGGTGCATCGCGGCGCGCAGGCCCGCGACCGCCTCGGGCGTCGCTGCCTGACCCAGCAAGATCTGGGCGATGTCGCCCGGCAGCATTTCGGTCGCTGCAAACACCGTGAAGGACACGATGAGCAGCGTGATCAGGGCCACGATCACACGGCCGAGCACGAGAGAAAGAACGTGGCGGTTCATATCAGATCCCCTTCGCGAGAACGAATGCGCCGAGCATACGGCAATGTACCCGACAAGTGGCGTCGAAACACCACCGGTCGGGTACGAAGGCAGGGATCAAGCATCAAGCCAGACATATTCCGCGAAGGCATAGCCCATCATGCCGCCGAGCGGGTTGGCTTCCAAGCCGTGCAGCTTCGAGGAGATCGCGTCGACGTTGGAGATATAGGCCGGGATGGCGGTGCCGGCATCTTCGGCGATCATCGTCTGCATGTCGCCGTAGATTGCCTTGCGCTTGGCCTGGTCGAGCGAACCGCGCGCTTCCAGCATCATGCTGTCGAACTTCGCGGACTTGAACTGGCTTTCGTTCCAGGGAGCGTCGGAAGAATAGAGCAGCGAGAAGAGAATGTCCGGCGTCGGACGCGGGTTGATATTGCCGAAATGCATCGGCGCCTTCAGCCAGTAGTTCGACCAGTAGCCGTCCGACGGCACACGCTGGACATCGAACTTCATGCCGATTTCAGCGCCGGCCTGCTGGAGCACCATTGCCATGTCGATGGAAGAGCCTGCCGCTTCCGACGCCACCACCGGAATGGACTGGCCGAGAAGACCCGATTTCTGGAAGTGGAACTTGGCCTTTTCCGGATCGAAAGGTTTCGGCTTCAGATCGGCATTGTGGTAGATGCTGGCCGGCGGCACAGGCTGGTCGTTGCCGATTTCGGCAAGGCCGCGCAATGCCGATTTCTGGATGATCTCGCGGTTCAGCAGATACTTGACGCCGGTCACGAAGTCCTTGCTGCTGCCCGGGTTCATGTCGAGGCGCATGTTGAGGTCGGTGTAGTTGCCGGAGGTGGTCTTCGACATTGCCACGCCCGGCTGGCCGTCCAGAAGTCGCATGGAGCGCGGGTTGACGGCGGCGGCGAGATGGATGTCGCCGGATAGCAGCGCATTGACGCGCGCAGAATCGTCCGCGATCGCGAAGAACTCAAAGGAGTCGAGGTGAGGGCCACCCTGCTTCCAGTAGTTCTTGTTCTTGGTGGCGAGAGAGCGAACGCCTGGTTCGAAGACTTCGCAGACGAAGGCGCCCGTGCCATTGGCCTTGCTGAAATCCGTCGTGCCGTCGGCAAGGATCATGAAGTGATGCATGGCCAGGATCGTTGGCAAGTCGGCGTTCGGATTGGCAAGGGTGATCTCCACGGTCAGCGGATCGACAGCCTTGATGCCGGTCATCTGTTTGGCGATCGCATTGACCTTCGAGCCGACGGCCGGGTCGAGATGGCGGTTCAGCGAATAGACGACGTCGGCCGAGGAAAGGCTCTTGCCGTTATGGAAGGTCACGCCCTTGCGCAACTTCACGGTCCAGACCTTGGCATCGGTGCTTTCGATGCTTTCGGCGAGTTCCATCTGCGTGACGCCGGCCTTGTCGAGGAAGGAGAGGCGATTGTAGAAGGCACAGCAGCGGACGTAGTCCGTCGACAGCGACGCCTTGGCCGGATCGAGCGTGTCGGCGGTCGACGACGACCAACCGGCCGCCTTCAGCGCGCCGCCGGAGACCGGGGTGGCCGCAAAAGCTGACGAGGCACGTCCGAAGATCGCGCCGCCTGCAACGGCTGCGACACCGCCGGCGAGCAGCATTTGCAGGAGATCGCGGCGGGTCGCGCCACGGCGAATGGCATTCTCGACCATGGCATCGTCTGCGCTGGTCCAATTCGTGATCTTGTCGTTCATTGCGTTCCCCTTGTTGTTAAGGTCGATTTGGCGTCCCGTCTTTTCCTGCGGGATCAATTCCGGGTATCACTGCGTCAGGCGGCCTTCACTGCCTCCACTGCATCCGCAAGCCCTGCCATGGAGGTGAAATGGTAGTCGGGCTTGGTGAACTCCTTCGGCTCGATCGTGCCGCCATAGCCGTTCTGGGCGTGGCGCCGCTGGATCCAGCAATTGGTCATGCCGAGCTGCCGCGAGATGCCGATATCGTGATACTGGCTCTGGGCGACATGCAGGATGTCGTCCTTCGAAGCGCCTTCCTTGCCGACAAAGGCAAAGACCTGTTCGAAGAAGGCCGGATCGGGCTTTTCCGTGCCGGTATCGTCAGCGGTGAATGCGGCATAAAACGGGTTGCCGAGTTCCCTGGAGAAATGTTCGAAGGCCCAGCGGCGTGCGTTCGTCATGGCGATCAGCTTATAGTGCTTCGACAGACGCTTGAGGGCTTCGGCGCTATCGGGAAAGCCTTTCCAATCCCGGCAGGAATCGCGCAGGCGTTCGCCATATTTCTGCTCTGCCGGCAGGCCGAGCTTCGGCGCGATAGCAAGATAGACGCGAAGCAGATCGTCGGGAAACAGTCCGGCGTCGCCGGAGTAGCGTTCAGCGCGATAAAGCGCGAGCGCTTCTTCTCCGTCCACGGAGACGCCCTTTTCCGCTGCGATTGCGGCGAGGCAGTCTTTGATGCCGCCTTCAAAGTCGATCAGCGTCCCGACGACGTCGAAGGTGAAATATTTGAAATCCGCTAAGCTCTTAACCAAGTGTCTGTCCTCGATGGAATGCGACCAATTCTGGTCGCCTCGGCTGAATGCAGAAGAATATGCTGTTCCCATACTGCCGAGGATTTTCTTGTATCTCCCGAAAACCTAGGCTTTTCGGGCTTTGGGTACCTTCAGCCATTTCAGTTTCGCAGTTAAGGCTCGCCGGATTCTCTGAATGGGAGAGCTGTGGCGGCACAAAATTGCGAATATGGCGGCAAAGCGGTATTTCGCTCATCCCACCCATCGGCCGATGCGAAGCGTGCTGGCCGATGGCGAAATGTTCCGCGTGCGCTCAGACGAGGGCCGCGCGAACATCAGGATCTTCGAGCGTCTGGTCGAGCGTCTTGGCGGTGCGCTCGACGATCGCGTCGATTTCAGCCTCGGTGCAGCAGAGCGGCGGCGCATAGCCGAGAACACCATTGCCGAAGGCGCGAATGACGAGCCCATTGTTCCAGGCGCGATCGAAGATCCGTCGCGAGGGGTCGGCCGCTGCGGGCAGAGGCGTCTTGCGCTCCTTGTCGACCACCAGTTCGATCGCGGCAAGCATGCCGCGCCCGCGCACGTCACCGACCAGCGGATGCGAGGAGAGCGATTGAAGGCCGGCCATCAGCCGCGCACCCGCCTTGACACCGTTTTCCAAGAGGCCGTTCTCATAAAGGCGCAGCACCTCGAGGCCGACCGCGGCACTGACAGGATGGGCGGAATAGGTGTAGCCGTGGCCGATTGCGGCTGCGCCGGCACCGTCGGCGATTGTCTGGTAGAGCTTCTCCGACAGGAAGACAGCGCCCATCGGCACGTAGCCGGAGGTCAGGCCCTTGGCGGTCGTCATCAGGTCGGGGACGATACCTTCGTCCGAGCAGGCGAACAGCGGGCCGGTGCGCCCGAAACCGGTGATGACTTCGTCGGCGACGAACAGAATATCGAGTTCGGTACAGACATCGCGCATCGCCTTCATCCAGCCGGCCGGCGGAACCAGCACGCCGCCTGAGCCCTGGATCGGCTCCACATAGAAAGCGGCGACGCGCTCGACGCCGATTTCCTCGACCTTGGCACGCAGCGCTTTGACCGAAGCGGCGATGATCGCCTGCGGATCGGTGCCAACAGGGTTGCGATAGGCGTAGTGCGTCGGAATCTTATGCTGCCAGTCGAGCGGCATGCCGAAGCCGGCGTGGAAGACGGGAAGCGCCGTCAGGCCCGCGCCGACGGTGGACGAGCCGTGGTACCCCTGTTCGAGTGAAATGAACTGGTCCTTCGTCGGCTTGCCCAGCGAATGATAATAGTAGCGGATGAAGCGGACCGTGCTGTCGACAGCGTCGGAGCCGCCAAGCGTGAAGTAGACGTGGTTGAGATCGCCGGGCGTCCGCTCGGCAAGTTCGGCCGCAAGCCGGATGGCCGGTTCGGAGCCAAGGCTGAAATAGCCGGTGGCATAGGGCAGTTCGCGCATCTGGCGGGCTGCGGCTTCGACGATGCTTTCATGGCCATATCCGGCATTGACGCACCAGAGACCGGCAAAGCCGTCGAGCATCTGGTGGCCCGACGCATCGGTGACGGTTGCGCCTTTGGCGGATTTCAGCACGCGGACGCCGGCCTGCTCATGGCCGCGATAGGAGGCGACCGGGTGAACGAGGTGGGCGCGGTCGAGTTCGACGAGGGAATTGCTCAGCATGGTATCTCTCTTCAGCCTAAAGCCTGGCTGGCCAGGGCAAATGTGTGAACGCTTGGAACGGGTGATGAAGCGGACGAGGGTGTCCGGCGCATCGAAATGCCGCCGCCGACATGGGTAAGGCCGTGCTCAGTCAGGAACGAAGCAAGGCCGGTTTCGACCCCGGTATCGACGCGCATGAAGACACCGGGCCGGGCCGCGAACAGGAAGCGGAGGAGGTCTTCCGCAGCCTGGGCAGTCTCCGCGATCACCGGACCGCAGAGCTCGCCGCGACCGAAAGGCCGCCAGGCAGCATAACCGTGAATCACTCCCGATTCGCGCAGAACTGCCAGTCGGCCCGCCCGAAATAAGCTCTGGATGAGCCCACTGCGATCCGCAGGATAGGCGACGCGATCGAGAGCTACGACCTCATCGAGATCGGCCCCAGTCGCCCATTCGACCGTCTCCGGTGCGGTGCAGGCGGCAAGCATTCCCTGGTGCTGGACGATTGTGCCTGTCTTCCGGAAGCCGAGGCTCTCGTAAAGCGGCAGACCGTCGGCGGTCGCCACCAGCCGGCATTCGCGCTCGCCGACGATATCGAGAGCCGCCTGCATGATGCGCCGGCCAATGCCGCGTCCACGCATCGATTCATCGACGATCACCATGTTGATCGTCGCAATCTCGTCGCCATAGGGGGTGACGAAGATCGTCCCGACGACTTTTTCGTTCTCGATAGCCACGAGGCCGTTGCTGAGCTCCAGCAGCATCTGCCACTCTTCCAACCGGTGCGGCCAACCGGCTTGGCGTGACAGTGCCAGCGCCGATTGAAGGTGAGAGTGGTCGAGGGGGCGAAGGTCGATCGCGGTTGCCTGCACAGGCTGTGTCTCCCGTTCGTTGCTTTCCTTTTTGATAGACCCGCAATGGAAGAAGATCGTCCCGACGAAAGCATTCCGGCAATATCTTTCACCGTTCGCCGGCATGCCCGCCGCATCTTATGCTGGTCATTTAAGCCGATGGGGTGCTTTTGAGCCTCTTATTGCCCGGTTATCGGCAATACCGGAGGGTCAGGTGCGCAACTCTCTGCCAAAGCGGAGCGCGGATACAAAACATTCTGCTTCGCGGCGGCGCAAATGCGGTGAACCGATGGAGAAAGGCTGCCTATGATGTCTTCATATCATCAAGCGCCTGCGCGGCACCCTGCAAGGATCCAAGACATGACGACGTTCCGGCCGAAATACATCACCTTCGATTGCTACGGCACTCTGACGAATTTCCAGATGGCCGAGGCGGCTCAGAAGATTTACGGCGAACAGCTCGACCAGCCGCGCATGGCCCAGTTCATCAAGAATTTCGCTGCCTACCGGCTCGACGAGATTCTGGGAGACTGGAAACCCTATAATGAAGTGCTTCACAACGCCGTCGAACGCACCTGCCGCAAGAATGGCGTCACCTTCCGCGACGAGGATGCCCGCTCCATCTATGAGACAGTGCCGAGCTGGGGACCGCATGCCGACGTTCCGGCCGGACTTGCCAAGGTGGCCAAGGAAATTCCGCTGGTGATCCTCTCGAACGCGATGAACGAGCAGATCATGCACAATGTCGAAAAGCTCGGCGCACCGTTCCATGCCGTCTTTACCGCGCAGCAGGCCAATGCCTACAAGCCGCGCTTCAAGGCGTTCGAATATATGTTCGACATGCTGGGCTGCAATCCGGAAGACGTGATGCATTGCTCCTCGTCCTTCCGCTACGACCTGATGTCGGCCTACGATCTCGGCATCAAACACAAGGTCTGGGTCAACCGCGGTCACGAGCCCGCCAACCCCTACTATGAATATACCGAGATCAAGGATATCTCCGGCCTGCCCGGCGTTGTCGGGCTCTGACGAGGAGGCCGTCATGCAATTCAAGTCCTACTGGCACGACACCGCCCCGCGCTTCGAGAAGCAGAGCACGGCGCCGCTTGAAGGTCACTACGACGTCGCGGTGATCGGCGGCGGCTTTACCGGATTGGGGGCGGCGCTTGAGCTCGCCAAAGCCGGCGCCAAGGTGGTCGTGCTGGAGGCAGGCACGGTCGGCTCCGGCGCGTCCGGCCGCAATGGCGGCCATCTCAACAACGGCCTCGCCCACAGCTTCATCTCCGCCAAGGCCGAACTCGGAGTCGAACGGGCAAAGGCGCTTTATCGCGCCTTCGACGATGCCGTCGATACGGTCGAGCGCATCGTTACCGAGGAAGCGATCGATTGCAATTTCCGTCGCGCCGGAAAGCTGAAGCTCGCGTCCAAGCCGGCTCATTTCGAGGGGATCGCCAGGAATTTCGAAGCGGTCAATCGCGAGATCGATCCGGATACGGCGCTGCTGACGGCCGATGATCTTAAAAGAGAGATCGGCTCGTCCTCATTTCATGGGGCGATGCTCTCCAAAAAGAGCGCCATGATGCATATGGGTCGCTATGCGGTCGGCCTTGCCGAGGCTGCGGTTCGTCATGGGGCCACGATCTTCGAGAACGCCGCTGTGACCGACAGGAAGATCAATGGCGGCCGGCATGAATTGACGACCGCCCGCGGCAAGGTTTCGGCCGATAACGTCTTCCTGGCGACCGGCGCCTACACGCCCGGCATTTTCAGCTATTTCCGCCGACGTATCATCTCCGTCGGCAGCTTCATCATCGCCACGCGTCCGCTGACCGAGGCCGAGGTCGCCGCGACCATGCCCGGCAATCGCACCTGCGTCACTTCGCTCAATATCGGCAATTATTTCCGGCTTGCGCCGGATAATCGTCTGATATTCGGCGGCCGGGCACGCTTTTCCGCGACGTCGGATCAGCGCTCCGACGGCAAGAGTGGCGAAATCCTGCGAGTCGGCCTTGCCGAGATCTTTCCGCATCTGGCCAAAGTCGAGATCGATTATTGCTGGGGCGGTCTGGTCGACATGACCAAGGACCGTTTCCCACGCGCCGGCTATGTCGATGGGTTGTGGTACGCGATGGGCTACTCCGGCCACGGCGCGCAGATGGCAACGCATATGGGCATGATGATAGCCGATGCCATCCTGGGCAAGACGGATCGCAATCCGCTCAAGGATCTCGCCTGGCCTGCCGTCCCGGGCCATTTCGGCAAGCCCTGGTTCCTGCCGCTGGTCGGCGCCTATTACAAGACGCTCGACCGATTCCAATAGCCGGGGATTTTCAGAATCACGCCTTTGCTGGGATGCGGGCAATGACCTTGATTTCGAAGTCGAAGCCGGCGAGCCAGTTTACGCCGATCGCGGTCCAGTTCGGATAAGGAGGCTCACTGAAAACCGTCTGTTTCACGGCCATGATTGTCGGAAACTGGTTTTCTGGATCGGTGTGAAATGTCGTTACATCAACGATATCATCAAGCGTGCAGCCCGCCGCATCCAGCGTTGCCTTGAGGTTTTCGAAGGCCAACTGAACCTGGCGTTCGAAATCGGGTTCGGGCGTCCCATCGGAACGGCTGCCGACCTGCCCCGACACGAACAGGAGGTCTCCGGACCGAATGGCAGCGGAATAGCCATGTTCCTCATAAAGGGCATGCCGGTTGGCGGGGAAGATTGCTTCGCGTTTGGTCATTCCTGATCTTTCTCCATCGATGTTGACAGGCGCCAGACAAGCGCAGCGAGAACTGTGAGCTTCACAGGCTGCTGCATCATCTGATATACGGTGCGTATGTGAAATAACCATATACGGCCCGTATGTCAAATTGATATACGCGGCGTATATGAAATTGAGGGCAAGATGGCCAAACGACGCGTTGAGACGATGGAGGAGAACCGTGCCAAGCTGGTCGCGGCCGCACGAAAGGCCTTCGCCGAAAAAGGGTACTCGGCCGCCTCGATGGACGAGTTGACCGCCGAAGCCGGTCTGACACGGGGCGCGCTCTACCATAATTTCGGTGACAAGCGCGGGCTTCTGGCGGCGGTTGTCGATCAGATCGACTCGGAAATGGCGTCGCGCGCCCAAGAGATCGGCGTTCTCACGGGCGATGATTGGAAGGGGCTGCTTGCCGAAGGGGCGGCCTATATCGAGATGGCGCTTGTTCCGGAGGTCCAACGCATTGTTCTGCTCGACGGACCTGCCGTGTTGGGGGATCCGTCGAAATGGCCCAGTCAAAGCAGCTGTCTTCAAGCAACCAAGCAGACAGTGGAGCGTCTTATCGCTCAGGAGACCCTCAAGCCGGTTGACGCTGAGGCCGCCGCCCGGCTTCTCAGTGGCGCCGCGCTCAATGCCGCTCTCTGGGTCGCAGCCAGCGATGAACCGCAGCATGTGCTGCCCAGGGCTGTCGAGACCTTTCAAGCCTTAGCGTCGGGCCTTCTTCTGAAGGCGTGAACTTCTGCTGGCAAAGAAGTTGCTACGGTGTCCGTTCTGCAAGTCAGTTTAGGGCGTGGCTTTCGCCGCCGCCCTTTTTTGCTGATATGTCAGGCAAGCCCGCCAATGTGGAAGGTCTTGATTTCGAGATATTCATCGATGCCGAGTTGGGAGCCTTCACGTCCAAGTCCGGATTGCTTGACGCCACCGAAGGGGGCGACTTCGGTGGAAATGGCACCTGTGTTGAGGCCAACCATGCCGAATTCCAGTGCTTCGCCAACCGCCCAGGAGCGCTTGAGGCTTTCGGTATAGAAATAGGCGGCAAGCCCGAACGGTGTGCCGTTGGCGATTGCGATCGCCTCGTCGTCGGTCTTGAAGCGAAAGAGCGGTGCGACGGGGCCGAACGTCTCTTCGCTCGCAAGCAGCATGTCCGTGGTCGCGCCCGAGAGCACGACCGGGGCGGCATATTGCCGGCCTTCCGGCAGGTTCGAAGCCTTGGCGATGATCTTCGCGCCCTTTTCGACGGCGTCGCTGACGTGGCGTTCGATCTTGTCGATCGCGGCCGCATTGATCATCGGGCCGATATCGACACCCGATTGCGTGCCGGGGCCGACCTTCATGACGGAAACGCGAGCCGCAAGCTTGTCTGCAAAGGCGTCATAGACGCCGTCCTGCACCAGGATACGGTTGGAGCAGACGCAGGTCTGGCCGCCATTGCGGAATTTGGAAGCGATGGCGCCTTCGACGGCGAGATCGAGATCGGCATCATCGAAAACGATAAAGGGCGCATTGCCGCCAAGTTCGAGGCTGAGCCGCTTGATGTTGTCGGCCGCGCCGCGCATCAGGAGCGCGCCAACGCGGGTCGAGCCGGTAAACGAGATCTTGCGCACCGTTTCGTTGTGCATCAGCTCATTGCCGATCTCGGTCGGCATGCCGGTGACGATATTGATGACGCCAGCCGGAATGCCGGCGCGTTCGGCAAGAACGCCCAGCGCCAGCGCCGAATAGGGCGTGAAGTCAGAGGGCTTGATGACAACGGTACAGCCGGCGGCCAGTGCCGGCGCCACCTTGCGGGTGATCATCGCATTCGGGAAGTTCCAGGGCGTGATGATGCCGCAGACGCCGACCGGTTGCTTGAGGACGACGATGCGCCGGTCGCGGGTCGGCGAGGGGATAGTCGTGCCGTTGATGCGGCGTGCTTCCTCGGCGAACCACTTGACGAAGGAAGCGCCGTAGCGAATTTCGCCACATGCTTCGGCGAGCGGCTTGCCCTGCTCGGTCGTCAGGATCAAGCCGAGATCGTCGCAATTCTCGATCATCAGATCGAACCAGGCTTCGAGCAGCAAGGCGCGCTCGGCATGGGTCTTTTCGCGCCAGGCCGGGAAGGCGGCATTGGCGGCGTCGATGGCGGCGCGGGTTTCAGCTCCGTCCATATCGGGAACGGTGCCCATCACGGCCTGCGAGGCAGGATCGATAACGTCGACAGTCTTGCCGGAGGCGGCGTCGCGCCAGGTTCCACCGATCAGGCCTTGCTGGCGAAACAGGCTCTTGTCCTTGAGGTCCATTAGTGTCGCTTCCTTGTCGTTCAGGCGAGTGCGTTCAGCACAGCATAGGTGATTGCGTCGGTCTTGTCCTTGCCGGGAACCGTGCCGATACCGGCCTCTGTCACAGCGGAGATGGCATGCATGATCTCGGCCGAGGCTGCCTTTTCACCGAGATGATCGAGCATCATCGCGGCCGACCAGATCGCGGCGATCGGATTGGCGATGCCGAGATGAGCGATATCGGGGGCGGAGCCGTGCACCGGCTCGAACATCGACGGCGCGCTGCGGTCAGGGTTGAGGTTGGCGGAAGCCGCGAAGCCGAGGCCGCCCTGGATCGCGGCGCCAAGGTCGGTCAGGATATCGCCGAACAGATTGGAGGCGACGATGACGTCGAGGCTTTCCGGCGCCATCACCATGCGCGCCGCCATGGCGTCGATATGGTAGTTCGTGACGCTGACATCGGGATATTCGGCAGCCAGCCGCGCGGTCATCTCGTCCCAGAACACCATGGAATATTTCTGCGCATTCGACTTGGTGACGGAAGCGAGCTTTCCGCGCCGCGCGCGGGCCTGCTCGAAACCGAAACGCAGGATGCGCTCGACGCCCGCCCTGGTGAAGATCGAGGTCTCGACGGCGACTTCGTTGGCCGTTCCCTGATGCACGCGTCCGCCGGCGCCGGAATATTCGCCCTCGGTATTCTCGCGAATGCAGACAATGTCGAAGTCGCGAGCCTTCAATGGACCTTCGACGCCGGGCAATAGCCGGTGCGGCCGGATATTGGCATATTGCTCGAAGGCCTTGCGGATCGGCAGTAGCAGGCCGTGCAGCGAAACGGAGTCGGGAACTTCGGCTGGCCAGCCGACGGCGCCGAGCAGGATGGCATCGAAACCGCGCAGCGTCGCAATGCCGTCGGCCGGCATCATAGCGCCCGTTTCCTTGTAGTAGGCGCAGGACCAGGGGAAGCTGGTCGGCTGAAGTCCGAAGCCCGCCTTGGCGGCGACTTTCTCCACGACCTGCCATGCGGCGGCGATAACGTCCGTGCCGATGCCGTCTCCGGGGATGAGCGCGATTTTATAGGTCTTCATGTCAGGTCCTCAAATGTTGATCAGCACGGACTTGCTGCGACGATTGGCGAGATAGGCGTCGCGGCCGAGGTCCTTACCGATGCCGGAGCTCTTATAGCCGCCGGTCGGCAGAATATGGTCGCGCGAGCGCCCGTAGCGGTTGACCCAGATGGTTCCCGCCTGGAGCTGGCGTGTGACGCGAACGGCACGGGAAAGATCACGTGTGAACAGCCCTGCCGCAAGCCCATAGGTCGGATGATCGGCAAGCAAAAGCGCTTCCTCTTCTGTCTCGAAGGTCTGCAATGTCAGGACTGGCCCGAAAATCTCCTCAGTGACGGCGGGCGAAGTCTGGTCGACGCCGGCAAGCAGCGTCGGGGCATAGAAATAGCCCTGATGGTCCAGCCGCGAGCCGCCGGTCAGGCACTCCGCTCCGGCGTCGATGGCAGCCTGCACAAGACTGTCGATCCGCCCGATCTGGCGCTCCGAAATGATCGGCGAATATTGGCTGCTCTCGTCCCAGGTTGGGCCGGGCTTGATATTGCGCATATGTGTCAGGATCGCTTTCGCCAGAGGCTCGGCAATCGAGCGCTCAGCAATTAGGCGCGAGCCCGCGACGCAGGCTTGCCCGGCATTGGAGAGAATGTTGCGAGCAATCGCCTCGGCGGCCAGATCGAGATCGGCATCGGCGAAGACGATCTGGGGGCTCTTGCCGCCCAGCTCCAGCGTCATCGGCTTCACGCCGGTGCGGGCGATATTCTCCATGATCGCCGACCCGGCGCCGGTGGAGCCGGTGAAGCTGATCTTGCCGATGCCGGGATGGCCGGTGATCGCGGCACCCGTCGTCGGGCCGTCGCCGAGGACGATGTTGATCAGGCCGGCGGGAATGCCGGCGCGCACCGACAGCTCCGCCATATAAAGCGTCGAGAATGGCGTCATCTCGGAAGGTTTGAGCACGATGGCGTTGCCGGCTGCCAGAGCAGGACCGATCTTCCAGCCCGCCATGGAAATCGGGAAGTTCCAGGGTGTGATCGCGCCGACGACGCCATAGGGTTCGGTCATGATCATGCCGAGGCTGTTGCCGTCGGTCGGCACCAGATCGCTGCCCTCTTTGTCGGCGAATTCGGCAAAGAAGCGGATCTGCTCGGCGGTGATCGCGACGTCGCCGGCGATGAGTTGGCCGATCGGGCGGGTCGAGGACACCGCCTCCAGGCGCGCGAGTTTCACCGCTTCCTCTTCCATGAGGTCGGCCCACCGCACCAGGGCCTTGGTCCGCTCGCGCGGCCGAAGGGTCGCCCAGCCGCTCGTCTTCAGCGCCTTGCTTGCCGCTGCGACGGCCTGGTCAACGATATCCTTTCCGGCGATAGGACAATCGGCAAAGACCGCTCCGTCCGAAGGGCGACGCATGGCCATTTCGCCGCGTGCCTCCACATAGCGGCCATCGATGAAGTGTCCGCTTGGAAGTTCGAGCGAATCTGGGTCGAAACTGAGGGTCATGGCTGTTCCTTGCCGCAGGGTCGCTCAAGTCTATCGGCTGCGTCCTGGCAGTTTCCATCGAGTCCTTGCAATGTCGCGATGGAATATCCCGTTTGCCCTTGGCGTTTCAGTGCAAGATTCGGCGCCTCGAAGACCGGAAGGTCCGCGAGGCTCGTCATCAGCTCACCGTTACGTAGATCTTGCGAACAGTCTCTATCGTCCGCCATACGCCCTTGTAGCCCGGCTTCATGACGAAGCTGTCGCCTGCGCGATAGGTTACCGGTGCGCAGCCTTCCTCGGTCAATTCGATGACGCCCTGAAGGATATGGCAGAATTCGAAGGTCTCACCTTTGATAGAATGGTTCTCGCCCGGGGTCGCTTCCCAGACGCCCGTATTGATCATCCCGTCGCGGGCGCTGTCCTGGGCCCAGGTCTTGAAGGATGGATCTCCCGAAATCAGCCGCTCCGGCAGGGCCTTGGACTGCTTGGGCTCGAAGGACGGCGTGGGATCGATGGTTTTCAGCAGGGACATGGGATTCCTTTCGCGATGATGATCAGTAGCCGCGGCTGCGGTTGACGAGACCGATCGGGTCAAGTCCGGCCTCGTGGCGGCGAATATTGGTGATGACTGTCTGTGCCGCCGTTTCCGGCTGGGTGGCGCTGGCAATATGCGGTGTCAGGATGATCCTGGGGTGGCGCCAGAGTGCATGTTCGGCCGGCAGCGGTTCCGGGTCGGTGACATCCAGCACCGCACCGCTGAGATGGCCGCTGTCGAGCGCATCGATAAGCGCTGTTGCGTCGAGTTGCTGGCCGCGACCGGCATGCACGAGGCCAGCGCCTTGCGGCAAGGCCCTGAACAGATCGGCATTCAGGATGCTGCGTGTTTCCGACGTCAATGGCAGGAGGCAGACGAGAATATCGACCGCCGCCAGAAATTCCGGCAGCTGGTCTATGCCGTTATGGCAGGTAACGCCCTCGACAATACGCGGCGAGCGGCTCCATCCGGAAAGTGGAAAGCCGAATGGGCGCAGGCGATCGAGAACGGCAAGGCCGAGATTGCCGAGGCCGAGCACGCCGACGCGACGATCGAGTGCCTGGCGGACCGGCCGAACGGTCCATTTCTCTGTCCGTTGCTGCTCGATATAACCTGGCAGGTCGCGATGCAGCGCGAGCACGCCGAGCGTCACATATTCCTGCATCATTCTGGCAATGCCGTCCTCCACCATGCGGACGAGCCTCACTGTCTCAGGCAGCGTGGCAAGCGGGAATTGGTCGACACCTGCGCCGATCGAGAACAGGATTTCGAGGTTGCGATAGCGGGCGAGATCGGCCG
Source organism: Rhizobium sp. AP16 (assembly GCF_000281735.1). NCBI lineage: Bacteria > Pseudomonadati > Pseudomonadota > Alphaproteobacteria > Hyphomicrobiales > Rhizobiaceae > Rhizobium > Rhizobium sp. AP16. The sequence continues at coordinate 76,049 of NZ_AJVM01000067.1, forward strand.
GCGCCGTCCAGGTGATCAGATATTTGACCGTTTCCGGGTCGACGCTGGCGGCATCGGCGATGAAGGGGAGGGAGGGCAGTTCACGCGCAAAGGCGGCTGCGAAGATCTTCGCCCGTTCCGCATCGGAATTGAATAGAAAAGCCATGGATTCTCTCGCGCTTGCTCTTGGTATTCTGCCGCCTTTGCAGCCGCAGGATATGTCGAAGTGGGGCTGATCGACCGCATGTCGATCCGATTTTCTCTGGTTATTGGATGAGGCGATCCCCCAGCGCCTCGATCATCTTCACGCAGGTGGACAACTCGTCGTCCTCGATAAATTCATTGGCTTTATGAGCTCGCCCGATATCACCCGGACCGCAGATGATCGCATCCATTCCGGCGGCCTGATAGAGGCCCGCTTCCGTGCCGTAGCTGACGGCGGCAAGCGGTGTCTGCCCTGTCAACTCCTCCATCAGCAGCGCAAGCGGAGCATCGGCGGCAAGGGAAAGCGCCGGATAGCTGCTCATGGCCTCCCAACGCGCTGCAAAGCCGCGTTCCTTCAGAGCCTCTAGGCGCTTTTCAATGCTTGTAAGCAGTCCTGCCGGATCGACACCCGCGATGGCGCGGGCTTCCAGCTCGATCGCGCAATGTTCGGGAATGACGTTGAGGGCTTGCCCGCCCTGGATGGTACCGATCTGCAGAGAGGAATAGGGTGGCTCGAAGTTGTTGTCGAACGGTCCCCTTGCAAGGCGCTCGGCTGCCCTGACTGCTTCGTCCAGAATATCCGCCATCGCGTGGATGGCGTTCAGCCCGAGGTCTGGGCGCGACGAATGACCGCCACGGCCGCCAAGCTCGATTTTCACGGCAGCCTTTCCCTTATGAGCGCGAATGGCGCGCAGCCCGCTTGGCTCGCCGATGATGCATCCTTCCGGTGTCGCGCAGAGATCGGGAAGCCGCACGATCAGATGCCGGACACCGCGGCACCCGGCCTCCTCGTCGTAGGAGAAGGCAAGATGCAGCGGCTTGGCAAGCGGTCGCCCGGTGATGCTTGGCAGTGCGGCAAGCGCACAGGCAAGAAAGCCCTTCATGTCGCTCGTGCCGCGACCTACAAGCTGCGTGCCATCGCGCCGCAAGTGGAAAGGATCGCTTTCCCATCCCGGTTCGTTCGCTGCGACGACATCCATGTGGCCGGAGAGCAGGTAGCCGGGACGATCGGCTGGGCCGATGGTGGCGAAGAGATTGGAGCGGTCGCCTTCCGGTCCGGGCAAGACGGTGACCTTTGCGCCGGCTTGATCGAGATAATCGGCGATCCAGGCGACGATCTCATGGTTGGGCGTACCGACCACGGACGGAAATCCGATGAGTCTCTCGAGTATCTGCTCCACGGTCATCGTAATCATCACAGCATTCCCGGCTTTCCAAGATCGGTTCCGTCGATCAAGCGTTCATAGCGAAAGGGCGTCGGATCGACCGAGGGCGTTTCACCGCGAATGAGATCGGCGGCGAGCATGCCAGCCCCGGGCCCGATTCCGAAACCGTGACCGCTATAGCCCGCCGAAACGAACAGGCCGGGCTGCGATGCGACCGAGGAAATTACCGGTATGGCATCTGGCGTGGAATCCACGATGCCACCCCAGCTTTGCGCCGGGCGAATGCCGGCAAGCGCCGGATAGGTCGCCACCAGCCGGTCGATGCCGCGCTTGACGAGATGGGCGTCCGGCCGCGGATCGAGTATGCGGATTCGTTCGAAGGGCGAGATACCATCCGCCTTCCAGCGGGCGATCGCTTCCGGACCTTCGAAAAACGAACGTCCGAAAGCGTACGTAAGGCCCTTTCGCCTGATCTGAAAGGTACGCCAGAATTCGCGAGCCTGCAGCAGGCCGTAGGGTGTGATCTGCAACTGGCCGAGACCGCTCAGGCCGACAGTATAGCCGCCATCGAGCCGGCGGCGCATCGTTACCTCCTCCATCGCAATACCGCCTTCCGTGACGGCTGGCGCAGCGGTGGTGTAGAACGAGGTAGATTTGACGCTTGCCTGCAGGAAGCGGATGCCATGATGCCGGAGGAACATGCCGCTCCAGGCGCCGCCGGCAACGAGGACGGCCGAGGTGCGGATACTGCCCTTTTCCGTGACGACGCCGCTGATGCGCCCGGCTTCCGTTTCCAGCTCGCGAGCGGCGCAATTCTGGAGAATGACGACGCCAAGCCGCTGGGCGGCGCGTGCCAAGGCAGGTACCGCAAGCTCCGGTTCGGCTCGCCCATCGGTTGGGGAATAGACGCCACCATTCCAGCGACGGCTGTTACCGGGAAGCATCTTGGCGCATTCGCTTCCCGTCAGCATCCGCGTGTCGACGCCGAAGCCCCTGGCGATGACACCCCATCGCTCCCAGGTGTCGATGCTGGCCTTCTGTGTTGAAGCATAGATGAGACCCGTACGGCGAAAGCCTGTCTCTTCACCGAGCTCCGAATTGAGGTTTTCCCACCGACGCAGGGCAAGCTGCGCGAGCGGCAGCTCTCTCGGATCGCGGTTTTGCTGACGGCACCAGCCCCAGTTACGGCTCGATTGTTCGCCGGCAATCACGCCCTTTTCGATGAGGACGACCGACGTACCACGTCTGGCAAGCTCATAGGCCGCCGCGACGCCGGCCATGCCGCCGCCAAGCACGACGACATCGGCCGAGTTCGGAAGGTCGTGATTGCTGGCGACGCGGCCGACGGGAGGAGACATCGATGAATCTCTGGAGCAATTGGGAGGAGTGTATTCTCGGGAGAAGGAAACTTTCCTAAGAATAAGGCAGGGCCTGTCTCCTGTCTGCCGAAAGCTTGGCGGCTTTGGTGGAATCTTCTGATTTTACCGGGATTTCAAGTGCATTCTGTTGCGCGGCCGCGGCTACAACCGAAGAGGGGCATCATTGCCTGGGGAAATTCAAAAGCCTATTCATCCAAACGCCCGGCAGGCGTTCGGGCTCATCGGAGAACGCGGTTGGCGGGAGGGGAGACAGTCATGGCGAAATCCAGCTCGATCCAACTGGATTCCTTCGAATTGACCATCGGTGAGATCAAGGACGCCGATCTCGATGCGCTGCACGCTCTGTCCCTCTCAGTCGGCTGGCCGCATCGCGCCAAGGACTGGCAGATCGTTCTCGACATGGGACGGGGTATCGTAGCGCGTGATGCCATCGGCCGTGTGCTCGGCTCGGCCATGTGGTTCGATTTCGCGCCCGATTTTACCACATTCGGCATGGTGATCACGTCACCGAGATTGCAGACGCTGGGAACCGGCCGCTGGATGATGGAACATATCATCGCCGAGACAGGTTCGCGGGCGCTCGGCCTCAGTGCGACCCGCTCCGCTAAGCGGCTCTACGACTCGTTCGGATTTCACACCGAGGGGATTGTCTATCAATGCAACGGCGAGGCGGTCGCTCCGCCTGCGGAGCCCTTGCCATCCGGCACGCTGCTGCGATCGGTCGATGAAACCGACCTTGCCGAAATCGCGGCTTTGGACCTGGCGGCCTATGGCGCGGATCGCACGCCCATTCTCGAACGCCTTCTGGGCGTCTCGAAGGGCGTGGCACTCGTCCGGAGTGGCAGAATAATCGCCTTTTCTCTGTGTCGCCGTTTCGGACGCGGTCATGTGATCGGCCCCGTCGTGGCGGCAAGCGACGAGGAGGCGATCGCCGTAACCAGGCCGCATGTCGTCGATCATGCCGGCAGCTTCCTGCGGATTGACACTCGACAGCAGACCGGCGCCTTTCCACGTTTCATCATGCAATCGGGATTGCCGATCTACGATACCGTGACCAGCATGTCGCTGCGGCGCTCCTGGCTGCGCGGTGACGGCGCTCCGCCCAGCGACGGGTTGCCGCTGACCTATGGTTTGGCCAGCCAGGCGCTCGGATAACAATTGCGCGCTGGAGCCTTGGTACAGGAAAATCCTCCCCGGTTCGAACGAACTCCTCTTCGGCGCGTTGAATGGGGTGCGAATGCCCAAGGAGGAAACCTCATGAAAAACTTTGCTCTCATCGTCGCAGCTGCCTCGCTGGCTCTCGGTGTCCCCATCGCCGATGCCCAAACGATGCATCGGTCACACAAGCAGGCCCATAAGGAGCAGGCAGCAGCCGGGCCGAAAGAACGTCTCGGCACGTTATCCTGCCAGATTGCAGGGGGTGTCGGAATGGTGATCGGCTCCAACAAATCGGTCGACTGCCTGTTCAAACGGCGATCTGGACCGGCTGAACGCTATGTCGGATCCATCGGCAAGCTCGGCCTCGATATCGGCATTACGGGCAAGTCTTATCTGAGCTGGGTGGTTTACAGCACCCAGGCGACCCGTGCCGGAGAGGGCGCTTTGGCCGGCAGTTATATCGGTGCGTCGGCAGGCGCCTCAGTCGGTCTTGGTCTCGGCGCGAATGCGCTTGTCGGCGGAAGTTCGAAAAACTTCGGTCTGCAGCCGTTGAGCGGCGAAGCGGGAACGGGGCTTAACGTTGCCGCCGGCGTATCGAGGCTGCAATTGCGGACCGCCACGAGATAAGGTCGGTAAATCCCCTTCGCCGCGCGCCATGGGAGTGTGTGCGGCGAAGGCAAGGAGGGCGGAATGGCCGCCGTCTCGGCATGCCGATGAATCGGAAAATCAGGCCCTCGAACCAGGTGAATTATCCCGACAAACTTCGGCACTTGTTTGCTAAGGATCTATGACTATATTGGCCGGGCGCTCGATCGTGTCTGTTTAGGTCGAGATTGCTCATGGCTGCATAGCTGCCTTCACCCGGCAATTTGGCTTGCCGGTGGACTTTGGAAGGAGAAATTCATGTCCATTACTCCCAGCAACCTCAATAGTTCGAAAGCTTCCGTGGTTCCCCATTCTGAAATCGGCACTGCCGTCAGGCGTTCCCGCGAGGCCATCGGCTATACGATCGCCGATCTCTCAGAGACCTGTGGCCTTACCCAAGACGAGATTTCCGAGATCGAGCTTGGTGCTGATGCAGATCCGGCAAAACTTCGGCGGCTCGCGGCTGCATTGCAGGTTGCGCCATCGACCTTTCTGGTCATGTGAAAACGGGGCGCACCCATTCGGGTGCGCCACCCCCCCCGATCGTTCAACGATCGTCTTTGATACCGTTCCGAGCTTTTAAAGCGTCCCCATATGCTTCGAGCGTCCATAGTCGATGGTCGAAAGCAGGGTCAGATAGCATTTCCCAGCCGCGTCAGTTCCGACTTCATATGATCGAGAAGATTGCCGATCATCTGTTTGAATTCATCCGCTGCCATGCTTTCGGGATAGGAGATGGCGACGCCGATGATCTCGCCGCTTTCGGGATCGCGCAACGCGATGCCCTGAGAAGAGACGCCGTGCTGTGTTTCGTTGGAGGCGGAAGAGCGTCCTGTCGTTCGGATTCTCTGTATGCGCTCCAGAAGGGCGTCATGGTCGAGTGGACTGTTCGGCGAAACGAAGGGCAGGGGATCCGGTACACGGTGGCGCCACTCCCGGTCGCTCAGCAATGCCAGCATGGCGCGACCGCTTGATGTCGCGTGCAACGGCACACGGTGGCCAGGCACCGCCGCGATCGCTAGAGGGCTGGAGCCGCGAACGATCCTGAGAGCAACCATCTGTGTGCCGTCGAATACGGAGATGTACCCCGTGTGCCCGCCAATTCTGCAAATGTCTTCCAGCCGCTTTTGGACGGTTTCCAGGAAGTTGTGATTGGAGCGGCAGATCTGTCCAAGTTCGAAGAGCCGGAGGCCGGGAGAATAGAGCCTGCGTGTCGGTTCGAACTCCAGGATTCCGCTCTCGCGCAAGCTGCGCATGACACGGGAGATCGTTGCCTTCGGGCGTCCAACTCTCCGCGTCAGTTCGGCCTGCGTCATTGCCGGTTCTTCCAGCGAGAAGCAAGCTAGAATAGAGACCGCATCCTCAAGGGAACTCATTTCAATACTCTTCAACGGCGTTAATTTATAGTTCCACTATTGGAACTCGATGTCAAATATGAGACTGGCGCTGGACTTCACAACCAGAAACACGTATAAATATGACAATCTGGAGATAAGCCTAACAATTCGGCACATACCAATCGATGACTTTTATTGGTATTATGTCTGTCAAGAAATGCCGGCTGGCCCTAATTGGGCCATGGGAATTGTTTTAGTGCGACTGGACTTATTACGAAGCACTGTATCGCGGCTGTGCAGGTCCGCTAGCAAAGCGGGTTTGATACGCAATTGTTAGGAAATATTGGCATGTGGCAGAATAATAAGAGCCTTCGCGCCGACATCGATCACGGCGGCACTTTTACAGATTCCATCCCAGTCGACATCTCCCAATCCGCGGCTCATATGCAACTATGTCTGGCGACAACAAAGGACCCCTTGCTTGGTGGCTCCGGAGAGTTTGTCGAGGACGTAAGAATTACAACCTCCGGCCGTAATGACGTTGTTCGTGATACGGGGAGCGAACGAAGGATAGAGAAGATCGGCCGGGTTACCGCCAAACGTTTTCGAGAAATGCTCGAAAACGGCAACGATCCGGCAAATGCCAGTCTTCCAGGTTTTGCGCCAGTCCAAATTGAGATCCGCAGCGGTGGCGGATATTATGTCGTAGATACCGTCGGAAAAGCCGTCGAATATCTCACAGACCACTGGCCCGATCTTAAGGGGGAAGCCTTCGAAGCGGCGCTTCAGGCCTGCATCGATGGGATCAATCATCGGGTTTCACCGGAAGAGATCCGCCAAGCCTTTATCAAGGCCGTCAACGAGGCAGGCATTCGCATCATCCTCTGACGTTTCGGAATTCCGCCGGTCCCTGACGGGTCGCGCAGATAGCCGATGCCGTCACATTCACCAGTCGCCCAATATGCATCTGCGCAAGTATGGCGCGGGTACAGTCGTCTTTACTGGAGGTGGAGGTCCGACCATCGCTCCGAGCCATTAGCCGGACCTCCCGCCATCGCAATTTGGCGGTTGCGACAGCGGTCCAGATGTGTACCGCTTATGGCGGACAGTCCATGCGGGAAACGACAGCAAAAGTCTGATTGCGCACGGTGGATCAAATCCGTGCCGGGATGAAAGGTCGGATGCGCGCGGCCGGCACCGAGGAACAACTTATCCGTCTTATCCGATATCCCGGCGAGCCGGGCTTATGCGATTGCCGATCTGTATCGACATTCGCGTCACGGACCGGCTTTCCGGTCGGATCATCCGCAAACGGAAAAACCGTGAAGTTCAGCGAGCTTGTTCGTTGGAAGGTGCGGCTGGCTGAGTGAGCGAGGGGAGGCTCAACGACCCAATTGAGTGGTCCGCCCCGTTGAGCCTCCAGCTGCCACGAATCTCAATCTGCAGCAGCAAGACAAACCTGACGATTGCGGCAAAACCGGTCTATTTGAAAAGCGACAGAACGAGCCCAATGACGCCAGTACTTGGGGTCAGGACAAGAGCAGTTCAGAATCCTGCGCTAAGTTCGGACGAATTGTGAACATCGTACGGCCCGGAAGAATCTTCCGGCAGTTCGCAAAGGGCTGTCCGGCCCTGTACTCCTCACCATGGCAGGTATGCCAGTTCGTCGGAACGTCGGAATCGCATCTCCTCGGCTACGAGGTACGCGAACAAAGGGCCATGAAAGCCCTCTATCGTGAAACGAAATACGTCACCGCCGTTGTTGTCGAAGAAGCGCTTGCGCGTATCGTCCGGGAGTGTCTCGGGCGAGGACCTGGAGAAGACCTCCGAGCCGGTATCGGACTTCCAACTGATCGGACAGTCGATGAAGCCCACACCAATGAACTCGATCTGCAGCTGATAGCCGTAACTCATGTCCAGCGTGCCCCTGACCACCGCATGGGTTTCATCGAGGCTCACGAGATAAAAGTCCATCCACGGGTGTTCCATAATGGCCGCGTTCAACGCCTGCTCACCAGTTTCGTATTGGGCCTTGTCATCAGGAAGGTTCATTCAGCACTCGGCGATGGTCAGCAGTAAAGCTATCACGAAATGCAGGGGTTTTTACGGACATCAAGTGGTTCCCAGACCCATCTGCTTGGCAAGTTGCGGATGATCGTCGCGGACCCGCATGATGGTCTGCCGACTGGTCGCAAATTTTCTGTACTCGGGCTTATAACTGCAGGCAACCGATCTGGTGATGAATTCTGTGTCGGTCGAAGACCTAAGCCTGCTTTGTGTTGGGAGGACACCGCTTGGCGGCCCTTCAGAATCGGCAACGTCATATCAGCGATATCGCATCTGCGAAGGACGTCGCGCGTCGTCAGCTCTAAACCGATGGTCTGCGATATTTTTCAATACGGATTACGACATGCTTATACACGTAAAGCTTACATATTGGAAATATATATGAGTACCTTCGTATTTACACATATAATCAAGTCTATATTATGGCTGCGACGTCAACTTGCTGAAGTTGCATGTTATTCCTGAAATTGCCTGAGGAGAATCTAGAATGCATAAGGTGCTTGGATCTGCTGCTTTCCTTTTCGCGTTTGGTATGGCGAGTGCGGCTTACACCGCGGACCTCTCGGTCTCAACCCCGCCAGCCGCACCGATAGAGCAGCCGGTATTTACCTGGACAGGCTTCTATGTCGGCTTGAATGGCGGCGGCGCTTTCGGTGGCGATGACAAATTCGGTTTGCACTCCGGCGATACGTTTCTTGGCAAATTCGGCAAGATCGAAGGCTCCGGTTTCTTCGGTGGCGGCCAGATCGGCTACAATTATCAAGTAGATCCGAACTGGGTGATCGGTCTCGAAGCCGATTTCCAGGGCGCCAATATTCATGACTCGGTTACCAACGACGGAGCACATGGCTCCTCGAAAATCAATTGGTTCGGCACGCTCCGTCCGCGTGTCGGCTATGCCTATGACAACACCTTGTTCTACGGCACCGGCGGTCTTGCCTATGGGCATATCGACTACAAGGGATCGCTGGATGGCGTCGGCAGCTTCAGCGAAGACAAAACCAAAGCCGGTTGGGTACTCGGCGCCGGCGTGGAACACGCCTTCACGGATAATGTGACCGCGAAGCTGGAGTACCAGTATGTGGACTTTGGAAGCTTTACAGCGGGGGGAGACGCTCTTTCAAGCAAAGCAACTGCCGACTTCCACAGCATTCGCGTGGGGGTGAATTACAAGTTCTGACAAGTGGCTCGTCTTAGTATCAGAGAGAGGACAGTAACATGGCTTTGATTAATATTGGTCTACTCAATAACGGTACAACTACCATTGACAGCAGTAATGCTGGCACCAGTGCTGACACAATTTCGCTGGGACTTGTCTCCAACGGCACGGTGATTGTCGATGGCGTCGATGTTACCATCAGTAACATTGTTGGCGGAGGTATACTCTCCAACACGGTGGTTCAGGCCATCAACGGTGCAAATGTAACGTTTACCGGTGGTCTTGCGGGGGTAGGGGCCGGCTCGACCTTTGTATACCAGCCCGGAGCGAACTCCAGCATCGAAGTCCAAACAGGCTTGCTCAATGTCGGTCTGCTGAACGGCGTTACCGTCGACTTCGCCAATGCCAACGGCACCGGTACCTTCATTTATAATAGCGGCGGCATCAATTTGAACCTTTCGACGCCGCCGAATGTCATCAATGTTCAGACCGGTGACAAGATCGAGGTCGTCGGAACGACCGCTGTCTCGCAATCGGGCAACACGATCACCTTCACGACGCCGGGCCTCCTGGGTATCCCTACCACAGTCGCTTCTTACACGATCCCCGCTGGTGTTACATACACCTACGACGACGCGTCGGATACGCTGACCTTCACAAGCTGCTTCCTGCGCGGCACTCTCATCAGAACGCCGGAAGGAGACTTGCCGGTCGAGGATCTGCGGGTCGGCGACTTGGTGGTCACCCATAAGGGCGTGGCGGAAATCAGGTGGGTTGGTCGTCGCAGGCTTGATCCGAAGGCAATCGACAAGCCGCGTGATACGCTGCCGGTCCGTATGAAGGCAGGCTCGATCTCGGAGAATGTTCCGGAACGTGACCTGCTGATTTCTCCGGATCATTGCATGTTCATGGAGGAGTCGCTCATTCCGGCGAAGTTCCTCGTCAACGGAACGACGATCACCCAGGAAACGGTGCTTGAGCCGTTCGAATATTACCACATCGAGTTGGAGCAACACAGCATCATCCTCGCGGAAGGCGCGCAGACTGAGACCTATCTCGATCTCGGCGGGCGTTTGTCCTTCCTTGAGCCCGGCGTTCTGCGGTTCGGCTCGTATGCCGGTACACGGAACTGGAACGACTGGTGCTATCCGCCGGTCTACGCCGGTGCGGTGCTCGAAAAAGCCCGTCACGTCCTCAGCACCCGTGCGCAGGAACTGGGTTACGTCGTCGAAGACGCCAAGGCTTCCTAAGCCGATTGAACCACAGGGCGGACGGCTTCGGCCGTCCGCCTCAAAAAAGAACCGGGAGGCGGTGGTTCCAGTATTCAATCCTTCGTCTGTAACGAAGCCTTGTTAGTACGGCATCCCGCCTGTTTCCTTTGTAGCAGGGGCTTGGGAGTGGTGAATGCGTTATGAAGGTGTCGTGTCGCCCTATTCGCTCGATGCTGGGGGCATCGACGAAAAATCGTTGATTGAAAAATTTTCCGGCAAGACCGTTTTTTTTGACGGTGTGTTCAAGGGCGACTATAGCCTTGCGATCGTCAATCGCCATCTGGCCCGCGCGCTGATCGATCTTGGCGTCAATCTCATATGCCATACGGCTGAAGAGGATTGGCAGACCGACGCCCGCCTCGTTGCAGCGCCGGACATCATGCGCCACATGCGCGAGGATTATCCCGCCAACGAGCGCTTCGATATTCATCTCAGAAACACATGGCCGCCGAAGACCCACGACATGATCGGGCAGGTCAATGCCTATGTCGGATTTGCGTGGGAAGAGCTTGAATTTCCACAATATCTGGTGGACAGGTTCAATCAGGATCTCGATCTCATCATGGTGACCGCGAACTTCGTTCGCGACGCCTTCCAGCGCTCCGGCGTGACAATTCCGATCGAGGTCATCGGCAATGGCTGTGATCATGCATCGATCCCCAGCGGCAATACGATCTCGCCCTTGCCGGAAAACGGGCGCAAACGGATCCTCCATGTCTCTTCCTGCTTCCCGCGCAAGGGCATCGATGTCCTGATCGACGCATATCTGCGCAGCTTCCGGTCAGACGATGCGGTGGAGCTGGTGATCAAGACCTTTCCAAACCCGGACAGCATATTGGCGTCGGTGCTGGCGGAAAAACGCGGGCAGCTTTCCGACGCGCCTCCGATCGTCGTCGTCGACCAATATTATGACGATGAACAGCTTCTAGCTCTTTATCGCTCCGCCGCCATGGTGGTGGCGCCCAGCCGCGGCGAGGGTTTCGCTCTACCCCTGGCCGAAGCCATGCGGCTCGATGTGCCGGTGGTGACGACAGCTTACAGCGGGCAACTCGACTTTTGCCGTTCCGACACCGCCTGGCTGGTCGATTACCATATGTCGGCGTCCCGAGCTCATGTGGCAGGCTCCTTCAGCCTTTGGGCCGAACCGTCCGTGGAACATCTGGGCGCACAGATGCGTGCGGTGCTGGATCACCCCGGCGAGGCCCGGGCCCGCAGCGAACAGGCACAAAAGCTGCTCGCAGCGCATTTCACCTGGCATGCCGTGGCGCGCCGTGTCCTTGCCGCCTTGGCCAGGCCGCCCCGTGTCGCTGCCGAAGCCAAGCTCGATTGGACCATCGATCTGATCTCCTCATGGCAGCAGCAGTGCGGCATTGCCACCTATTCACAGCACCTCTATTCGCAACCTGCCTTTTCGGAGAAGATTGATCATATCTTTGCCCGGCGGATCATGAACGACGCTTTGCCGGAGCAATCGCCGGAAGAGACGGATGCGGCATCGCAAAACCTGTCTCGGCTCTGGGGTTACGACCTCGCCTCGCTAAAGCGTTTTGCCGCCAGACTCGAACACGGACGGGCGGATGTGCTGTGGATGCAGCATCATCCGGGTCATTTCTCCACGCCCGACATGGAAATGCTTGCCCAGGTACTGCCGTCAACAAGACATCGGTTGCGGGCCCTCACGATGCACAGCGTGAAGGAGGCTCTTCGTGGCGGCCCGTTGCGATGGACGAAAGCCTTCGATGTCGTTTTCGTGCACTCGGCGGAAGACGCAGCAACCCTGTCGGCCGCCGGACATTCGAATGCGATCGTCATTCCGCATGGCGTCCTTGTCGAACCGGAGAATGCGCCCAAGCCTGATCCATCGCAATTCACCATCGGCTCTTTCGGCTTTTTGATGCCGCACAAGAATATCGATCGTCTCGTGCTCGCGTTCGCGGAGGCTCGAACCTACGATCCAAGATTACGGCTGAAACTCCTGAACTGCATGGTTCTGAATGATGAGTCGCGCGCCGCGCGGGCCGCCATCGAGAACCTGATCGAATATCTGGATCTGTCGGAACATGTAACCGCGCGCTTCGATTTCGTGCCCGAGGAGGAGTTGCGTCGCGAACTTATGACCTGCGACCTGCTTTCCTTCCTTTACGGTCACTCGACGGAGACGGCGACAGGGGCCGCGCGCATTGCAATGAGCGTGAATCGCCCACTGTTATGTTCCCGCTCGCCGGTTCTGCGCGACATGTGGCCGATCAGCCATGTGGTCAAAAGCACGGAAATCGAATGCATCGCCGAGGCGCTCCTCAGTCTCGCCCAAAACCCGCTATTGCTGAAAATGCACGATAACGAACGCATTCAGGCGGCTCATTGGTATTCCTATCCGCGCACTGCTGCGCGGCACGTCATAGCGATCGAACAAATGTTAGGGGGCAATATTGACCGTCGCCGAGTTGCATAGAAAACAGCCCGTGGATGTCGTTCCGAAGGACATATTCACCTTGCCGGCAGAATCCTTTGTCGATGCCTGGGCAGCGGCATTGGATCTGACGGAGATCGATCTGACTCAGGATGACAGGCTCGCCCTGGCAAACGCCATTCGCGGTGGAACCAACCGGTTGCGCGTCGTCGACGCGATCAAGGCGCGACGCCCCATCCCGCAGGAGCTCAGCGAACGATCCGGCATTCAAGCGATCCGGCGTGAGCCGGACCACTATGCCATCCTGGAAAACTTCACCCGCTTCGCACCGGGCGACGATCCGACGTTCCTCCGCTATGCTTTCTCGCGGATTTGCGGCCGCGATCCGACATCGGCCGAACGACTTGGACTGGAGTTCGACCTTAGACGCGACGTGACTACCCGGACAGCGGTCGTGAAGAAGATCGTTGCCATTGCGCGCCGGGATGGTCAGACGGCTTTCTGGGACACCCTGCTGCCCGGAAGCGAAAGCGAGGTTCAAGCAGACTCCGATCCGTCCAATGCCCGCGTCTCACCGGCGAGTCTGCTCGTTGATATGGAGGGCCAAGCCACGGCTGTCTTTGTGCGCGAAGTCGAGAATGTCGGCTGGATGATTGCCCCCGACCATCTGTGCCAACCACTGCAGATCAACGAAGGGAACTGGAAAGTTCAGCCCGGATGGCTGCTGACTGGCCCCAAGCGCAGTTTTGCAGAGGGAACCTGGCTGCTCGATCTCGACCTGATCCAGCCGCCGAACGCCAGGCTGGATGTTGAAATCGTTGCAAACTCGGGCCTGGACTTTCTTCAAAGCATGACATTGACCGGCTCGTTTTCGGGAACCTTGTGCATCGCCATCCGGCGGGACCATCGCTTCGTCGAATTGCGCATACGCGTCCATGAGCGCAGCCCGGAAGATTCCTGGCTGCGTCCTCGCAACATTTCCATGCGGCAGGTACCATGAGACGAGAGCTTCGCATCGCATCCACATTTCTGCGCGCCGGCCACGCGGCAGATGACAAGGCAAAGGTCGGGACATCAGTCAATCCATTGGCGGAGGCTGATATCGCCCGCGACCGGCACGACTGGGCAAACGCGGCACTCCACTATCATGAGGCGCTGCAGCGGAACCCGACGCGGATAGACCTGTTCGTTCAGCTCGGCCATGCCTACAAGGAACTCGGGGACTTTGATGCTGCACTTGAAGCCTATCGCCGATTCCTCGACAAGGAGCCGCACGATGCCGACATTCATCTGCAGCTTGGCCATCTCCACAACCGGATGAACGATCCGGAAACGGCGTTCGAATGGTATAGCCGCGCGAGTGCCCTGGCTCCAAATGACCCCGAAATCGCTCGGCATGTCGATACGGCAGGTCTGAGATTGTCTCGTTCAGGCATAGAGCGCAGACGCCAGAAGGCTCTGGATCTTGTGCAATCGGGGCAATGGCAGCAGGCGCGCGAGCAGTTGCGGAGCCTGGTCACGGTCGACGGGGAGGTCGATCTGATCGCCGTCTATGCGAATGTGACCAAGGAGGCCGGTGATTTCGAGGAAGCGCTACAGCTTTACGAAGCCTATCGCGAGTATGCGAAGACCAACCAACCGACCGCGCTAAGCGACGTCGAAATCCAGCTCGGGCACCTCAACAAGGCCAAGCGTGACATAGGCGCTGCCTTGCAACACTATATTCGTGCTCGTGATGCCGAATTTCACCTGTATGGTCACGTTGCCCCCAATTCCATCTGCGAGCGCGAAATCCGTTCGTGCATGGGAGAAATCTATACCTGCTTCTGGCAGGCGGACTGACATGGCCGGCCGAGGCCGGCCATGTTGCACCATACTCAGCCGCTGTCGTGATCTCGGATCGCGGTCAGCAAGAGCCAGCCGAGCAAGTAGGCGAGGCTTGTGGTCAGGAACACGATGAGGATGTTCTTGAGGGCCAGCGGCAGCTCAGCCTCGTCAGGCAGATGCGGCGGCACCACCACCTCCAGATAGAGTTGCTGCCGGCGCGCGTCGGCTCTTGCCGCTTCGAGTGCATCGAGAGCGGTGATCATGGCCTTGTTGGCGAATTCCCGCATCAGGACCAGGCTCTCATAATCCGCGATTTTAGGAGCAAGGGAGCTATCATTACCGACCATCTTGCCGCGCTCTGTTTCGATCTGTTTTTCGAGCGCTGCGATCTGGCTCGTTACGAACGGCACAGCGTTGCTGTCCGGCGCAGTCTTGCGCATCTCGGCGAGGCGCGCTCGCGCGTTGGCCAACTGGACGGAGAGTTGACCGATGAGTTCGACCATGGAGGTGGAGCTGGCATTCGGGTCGATCATCAGCTCCTTATTGCGGAAGATCGTGATGTTTTTCTGCGCGTCGATAACCTGCTGCTCCGCCTCCTTCACTTCATTATCAGCGAACCGGACGGCGTCACCTCGGGCACGATCGTTCATGCGCAGCAGCAGCTTGCCGCCAAGCGCGAGCAGGGTGTTGTTTAGGTCGTAGGCGTCGTGCGCGTGAAAGGCGGTGGTGCGCAACACCGTGATGCCGGTCGTATCATTGTGGATGACTTCGACGCGATCCGAGTAATACTGATAGAGTTCCTCCTCACTATTGTTCTCCCAGAAGCGTGGATAACGCATCAGCCAGTCGGCCTGCGGACTTCCGAAGATTGCGCGCACGGGCATTTCCTGCCCAAGTTCCTTCAGGGCTTCGCGCGAGCGTATGTATTCCTGAACGGAGAAAGTGTCGTCCTGCGAGCGCGTTATGCCGCTGTTCTGCAGCAGGTTGCCGAAGGCGCTGGAGGATGGCGGTGCAGCCATACGCACGACAAACGAAGCTTCCGACACGAAGATCGGCGCCGCAAAGAAGGCGTAGTAGACGCTGACGGCCAGCGTGGGAATGAGGACGACAAGCAGGAATATATACTGCCGCTTGGATCGCTTTCGGCGTTTGATCGTTTTCTTCTGCCCAAAAATCGGTGTGGCTCGGTAATCGAATGACTGCTGATGCTGCTTTCTATTGGGTACTTTGCCCTCAGCCTCGGGAGTTAGGAGAACCATGGCAGCACCTTTCCAGTTGATTGTTTGCGTCGCACCCGGAGATCCGCGTGCCACGTACGGTAATTGTCCAAAGTTGACGCAAAGAACATTGAGCAGGACGCTTTGCCCGGTATCGTGGAATGACCCGTCGACAACGCACGAGGAAACATAAGGAACCTCCCGCATGGATCCGATACATGGTGAAGCTCACGGCTCCGCACAGTTCGTCACGGGATTGAAGATCCAAGCCAGAGTTCTCGGCGCGATGATCATGCGCGAAATGGTAATGCGCTATGGGCGAGAGAATGTCGGTTTTCTTTGGCTGCTCCTGGAGCCGATGATCCTCACGTGCGGTGTCATGATCATGTGGACCGTCTTGAGGCATGAAGCACACGGGCTCATTATCGGCGCCTTCGTTCTCAGCGGATACATGCCGCTGACCCTCTGGCGTCACGTCTCGAGCCACGCGGTCTCGTGCCTGCGTCAGAATTTGCCATTGATGTATCACCGTCAGATTCGCTTGCCTGACGCACTTATTTCCCGCGCTTTGCTGGAGATCGGTGGCATAACTGCGGCGCTCGTCGTCGTCTATACCGCGGTCCGATTGATCGGCTTCGTACCGCCCTATCAGGATCTCGGTTTGCTGCTGGCCGGCTGGTTGTTCATGGCGTGGTTCTCTTTCGCGGTCGGGCTGGTTTTTGCCGCAGCCTCGGAAAGGTTCGAGTTCGTGGAAAAGCTCGTCCAGCCGATGCATTATCTCATGCTGCCGATTTCCGGCATGTTCTTTATGGTGGCATGGCTGCCGAGCGGGGCACAAAAGCTTGCGCTCTATGTTCCGCTTGTCCACTGTTTTGAGCTGTTCCGGGCTGGCACCTTCGGCAATACGATTAAAGCCTACTACGATGTCGACTACCTCTTCAAATGCTGCTTGTTCACTACGGCAGTGGGGCTCTACATGGTCGACCGGGCACGCCATCATGTGAAGTTCGAATAAAGTGTCGATGGTCGCATGCTGAACGTTTCTACTGGTTGGCATAACATTTTACCTGATGCTGGAACTCGAACGACCGTAACAGCGTGTCTCGCAATTCTCTGCGATTAGCGAGGGCGTAGTGATTAAGGAAAGTCTCGGCCGATTCCGGCTCGCGCCCCAGAATCCAGCGAAAAGCCGCGACGACATCAGGGGAGTCGATTGGTTCATCAAAATGGCTATCGGTGGGGCTTTGAATTTTAGCGAATAAATAGGGCAGGGCGCCGTGCAAGATATCGAGGCCGAACCGCTGCAGGTTGGGCTTTGACAACGCAGTCTTGGAGAAGGCGTCCATCAGACCGGAATAGTTGGTGAGCGTCGACACGAGGTCGCACGAACGCGGTAGGCCGTGAAAACCACCATTGGCGTGGTAAATTGCTGCCGTCTCTATCCAAACGTCCGCAGCATAATGCATCGGCGCCGGGCCGTAGAGGGCCGCATCGTTGGAGTAAAGGGCAACTGACGGTGTCAACACGCGGCTGTGTTTGATACGTCCGAGGCAAAACTCGATCAACATGCGGCAGATAGGATAACGCATCTGCCAGCGGCAGAAATCCGTGATGTAACTATTGCTGTCGGTAAGGCTTCCGCGGTAGTCGGCCGTGGGCGGGACGTCGAGAAAAATTACTTCCGTCTCTGGCAGCTCAGCGTTCAGGAAATCACAGAATTTCTGCAATGCATCGGTCGCGAGCCTCCAGAATTCGCGACTTCCAAAAGGCACAATCTTGAAAAGGCGGAACGCTTCAAGCTGCTGAAGCGGATCAGCTTCGAGCAGCTCGTAGGGCACTGTCAATATGCTATTCTTATGGCGCATAATTGAAGCCCGTGACATACGGGAGAAATCCATCACAAGCGTTTGTGGGGCGGCGTCCTTCAGTCTTTTTCGGAAGCCCTTCTTGGCCTCGTACAGCAATTTTTTTTTGATCTGTTCAGGCCATTGCTCGATTGCATTGATGCTGGCCTTCCTGTCATCCATGAAGCTGGCGACGTTTATTCCGTAGCAGAAGAAGCCAAGCTTACTTTCTGAGAAGGCATACTTTACAAACTCCTCACTAGGACATGAGCCGTAATAGGCTATGACGCTCATGCGATGACCCCCTTCATCTGATTGCTGCTCCCAACGAAACACCCGCAATTCGACATCCTCGATCAACTTTGATCGAGACGGCGATTAGAGAGCAGCCTCCCTTACACGGCCACGTTTCACCTTCGACCTTGCCAGTTTCATTGGCTTTTCTGACTTCATCGCTTTTGCAGGTACATCTGTTTTCCCGACCATTTCCACGCCGAAAGCCTGAATACGCTCGTGTATCTGTCCAAACCGATCTGCGTGGATAGCGAGAATATTCGCTACCTTGCCGGCGGAAAAATCCAGATCGAACTGGGAAGCCGCCTCCACCTGCGTCAACTGTTCCCGGGAGCTGCTCCAGATACTATAGCCCAACTCCGTAAGGTGCTGGTGTATGGCGCCCGGTGGCGTCTTTGATAGGATGCCAAGCATATCACGGTTGATCTCCATGAGCATTGTCGGCTTATGCGTGGCAATGGTGTGCTGCGCACCCCGAAGGAAGAGGCCTTCGGCACCTTGGATATCCACCTTCATCGCATCTGGCCGCATCGCTCCGATGACCCGGTCAAGCGTTTCGACCTCCACCGACCGACCGATCTTTTGGTCGATAGTGTCGACCACCAATCTTGTCGCACCTGCGTTGCTCGTCTCTTCAGCATTGTTGAGCCGCATTTCTCCGGGGCCGTCGGCAAGAGCCTGCTGCCGAACGCTGACTCGGTCGGCGAAGCCATTCTCCTGGATAGAGCGATTGAAGAGGTCCCAAAGTTTCGGTAGCGGCTCAAAGGCTAGCACCTTGCCTTTGAATGCGGGACGAGCAGCGACGGAGAGCGAGTAGTAGCCGACATTGCCGCCAACATCGATGAAGTGTCCATCATCCGGCACGATCGCCTTGATCAGATCGAGGTCAAATTTTTCATATTCACCATTCATAATCCCGAAAGAAATATGGTATTGCCGCAAATCTAAATACAATCTAAAATTGTAGTTTGTTTCAAATAAAACAACTATAGATTTCGGAATAAAATTGTTGAAGAGCAACTCGCCATAGCGGTTATGGAATTCGGCCGATGAAAGGAAGCGCTTGCGGTGCTCCTCCAACGAAAGGTCACTGAGCTGTAGCAGGTTCCGGGCTATGGCATCCCGTTCGTGCTCGTTGAGTTTACGGCCAAGGATAAATCTATAGCAGTTTTCAATATCATAGTAGCTAGTCACTTTGTTGGCCCTCCTCCTGTCGGAATCGCCTTTTAATGGAATCCATGCTGGTATTCATGACAACGCTCCAAATGACATCGCGGGCGAACGCTGCGGCGCGCGCTGTGCGGAATAGCGGCGCGCCGCGACGTCACTTTCGATGAGGGTTTCCAGGTCGGCGAAATGCATATCCCATCGATTCGCGGCGCTTGCTCTCGTCCGGCGCAGCGGCGAGGCTGCGATCGCATCCACCGCCGCGCGCCAATTGAGACCGTCGAGCGGGTTCAGGAAGATCGCCTCGTCGATGCCGGCGGCCTCGCGATGCGATGCAATATTGGAAGCGATGACCGGTGTGCGCAGTGCCAGCGCTTCGGTGATCGGCATGCCGTATCCTTCAGCGAAGGATGGCGCGAGTAGCGCGGCGGCGCCGGAAACGAGCCGTGCCAATGCGGCGTCTTCCAGT
The DNA here is from genome assembly GCF_000281735.1 of Rhizobium sp. AP16. NCBI lineage: Bacteria > Pseudomonadati > Pseudomonadota > Alphaproteobacteria > Hyphomicrobiales > Rhizobiaceae > Rhizobium > Rhizobium sp. AP16. The sequence goes on from NZ_AJVM01000067.1 coordinate 95,642, forward strand.
CCCGGCACCTCGATCACGAGGCCTGGCAAGGCAGGGCAACGTTCGAGCATTGCGAGGATATGGCTGTTCTCCCACCCTCTTTTCCCAACGATCACCAAGCGCGGCGCTTTGGGACCGTCGCGCTCGGCAAGGTACTGCCAGAGGCTGAGCAGCAACATATGGTTCTTGCGCGGTTCGATTGTTCCAAGCGTGACGAAATAGGGATTTTGAGGGCGCTCGATATCTTGCGGCGGCTTCAGGAAGCACTGTTCGACGCCCGGCGGCAGAACGGCGATCGAGGGCAATTTCCGATTGCTTTCCTGGGCATAGGTGCGTAGCGCGCGGGCAGTGACCTGCGAGTTGCAGAGGACGAGCGCGGCATGCTGCAATACCGTGTCCATCCTGCGGCGATGCCGTTCCGGTTCTTCTGGCCGGACAAACTCAGGATGGGACAAGGGAATGAGGTCATGCACATAGAATATGCCATTGCGGCCCGTTTCCCTGAGCCAGGAAAAAGCGGAGGTTCGCTCGAGGCGACTGTGGGAGACATGCATGAATGAGGCGTCGCGGGGCACCGGCAGGCCATGGGAGAAATGGGTGGTGACCATGCGCGCAAGCTTGCGCAATTTGCGGGAAGGGGCGTCGATCCCCTTCGGCACAGTCGCCGGTTGCCAGGAAATCTTGCCGTCGATCGCGGCGAAGATTTTCTCCAAAAGAGCAGTCTGGGAGGATGAGAGCTCGGTGGTGGCCCAGCGGTCGTTGAGGGTGGAGATCAGGCTATCCGCCCGCCCGGCTCCAACGGATATTGCCCCATGATAACCGGTTTCGATGAATGATGGTGCCTGCGAAAGCTGGATGTCATTCGATGGCGCAGCTTGTTTGCGGCGCTCGTTAAGCCAGAGCGCATAGTGGAGTTCGTAACGATCAATACCGGTCGGCGTCGGGCAATGCGCCCGCTCAATGAGCCGGGAAATATCCATGACGACAGATTTCATCGCAGCCTTCTTACTCCGGACATGTGGATCATATGGGCCAGCCATCGGCGCCTTGAGGGGTCAGGCGCGGTGCCCTGGCGGGCGCGGTACAATTCGGCAATGACATCTTCCACCTCGCAAGGCAGGTCGGCGATATTCGACCAATAGTGCGGGTAGAGGATAAGCGTACCGGCCACGAGCGCATCGAGGCTCAAGGTCCGCTTGCGTCGAAGCGAGACGACGGCATCGTTGGTCAGACCCCAGCCGGCGTAGAAAGGCAGGCCGTAGCACCATACCGACCGTTCCCGCAGAAGCGCTTCGAAGCCGATCTGCGAAGTCGCGACATGGACTTCATCGGCCGCGTGCAGCAGGCCGTTCAGATCGACGTTGCCGACGACCAGGTCGGCGATGTCGTGCGGCGGCCGGCTTCGGCCCGGATGCATGAACGGTTCAGCGAGGAGATCCGGATGCTGTTTGTAAACGATGAATGCATCGGCGCGAGCGCGCCGGACGGCTCCTAGAAGCTCGGTATCGGAATCATGGCTTGCCATGCCGAGCTGCAGCGAGGCGTCGTTCGGTACCTGTCCGGCCACGAGAACGATGGACCGTCCCATGGCTTGCTCGCGGTAGTTGGGGGAGGGCTGCGCCGGTAAGTTATACTTGGTGATCCCCGTCGAAACGATGGCGCAACGAAGCCTTCTCGCGCGCTCGAGGAGAGCGTTGTCGAAGTCCGCGGTGCTCAGAATGGTTTCGAGCCTGCTCGGCTTGGACGCATCGAAATAAATGCCCTCGGCATCGAAGCAGAGCGAGGAGGGCGGGACGAGCGATGTTCCGAGCCCGGCGGAGCGGATAAAGCCGTCTTCCACCCGAATGATCGGCCGCCGTCTTCCCTGCTTCCATAAGGTGCTTTCCTCAGGCGGAGCGCTGTTACCCCACAATACGATCTTGTCCGCCGCCTGGATCTGGGCAACCGTAGGCCGGTTCGTGAACTGCACCTGCGACGATGGGCTCGTCAGGTAACGGCGCAGGACCGAGCGCTTATGCAGCGCGAAATTGAGGCAGAGATAGCGACCGGACAGCGAAGATGCGCGCCGGCGCCATTCCAGCAGCCGCTCGACAGCCTGTTCTGCTTGGACTGGCTGGCGCGTTACCGGGTCGACATACAGACTATATTGAAGAAGCATCGCATGGGCGAGTTCGTCGATACCGACGCGGCGGGTCCGGCGGGCACGCGCAGCGGTCGCGACAATGCTGTCGGCACGGTCCTGTGTCAGGCCCCATCCGGCATAGGCCGGCATGCCGAATGTTACGACGGTCATGCCGCGCAGCAGCGCATCCAGACCGAGCTGGCTGGAGACCGTCCAGACTTCATCGACGATATCAAGGATCGAATGGGGAGAAACGGCGCTGTCGATGAGCTGGATACGGCTATCTCGCGTATGCGACGCCAGATAGCCGCGCGCACGGCCGGCCACGACATCGGGGTGGCTCTTGACGATGATGTCCGCGTTGCTCTCGGCGCGCGCGGCATTCCACATCCTCAGAAATGTTTTGGCATCGGCACCTGAGCCGGCGATGGAACGGTCACCGACGACCTGGTCCACCAGCAGGATGCGCTTGCGGCGCGTGGGCCGCAGCGAGATGTTCCCTTCGGGCAGATGGTTGTATTTGGAAAGCCGCTCATGGACGATCCATTCACGCAGTTTTTTTGCCCGTGCCAGATCGGTGCCGGGCGTCCCGTTCTGCAGCAATGTCTCCAGCCGGGACGCCGTGTGAGCCGAGAAATGAATGCCAAGATCATCCGCGATCAGGGAGACCGAGGGGGCTCCAGCCTTGCCGAGACCCACGGAGCGCAGGAAGCCGTCTTCCAAGGTCCAGTAGGGAAGCTTGCGCATGTGCGCGTAGCGGCGGGCGATGCGTGCAAGCGGCTTGTCGCCCCAGCCAACCACGCCGTCGGCTGTTCCTCTCGCCAGTTCGATCGGCTGAAGCGATGCGCCGAGCGTGGAGCCGATCAACGGGAAACGCCAGCGCGTTGGAAGGAAGGCGAGAAGTCGCGCATCCGTCGGCGGCAGCCAGAACGCACGCTCGTTCTGTTCCGCCGGCGCCGGCCGCTCCTCATTGGGAAAAAGTGTGTAATCTGAAAACATCCGCAATCTCCCGATCCCACATCACGTTCCGCTGCGACCGCCGAAATCCGGCTGTTCCAGCAGAGTTGTGTTGTCCGGGTGCAGGAAAGCGACCGTCTTCGCACCGGCAGCGGACGGAAGCTGCGCGCGAATGCGCTGCACGACGCGTTCGGCGGTATCTTCGATATAGGTGCGGAGATAGAAGCTGCCGTTGATGAGGCTCTGACGATACATGTGGCGCACGAATTGCTGCACCCGCTCCTTTTGTGGAGCGATCGGGTTTTGCCAGAAGTCGTCTATGGCCGCAGCAGATAGCGCATCATTCCTGGGCAGGCTCGCAAGCCCTTCGGCGCCGTAGAAGGTATCGCCGAGGGCGAGAAGCGGCTTTCCGTGGTTGAGCGCGAGAAGACCGGACGTGCTGTTGACGGTGATGAGGCCGAGCGAATGGCGGATGAGAAGGCCGATCGATCCGTCGTCGAGCACCTGCACGCGGTCCTCGCATTTGCAGAGCATGGCCAGTTGCTTCACGAAGGGCCGATAGCTCTTGTGTCCGCGGTCCATGGGATGAATCTTGAAGACCAGTTGATGCGCCGGGTCCGCGCGGCGGGCGAAGGATCTGATCGTCTCGGTGATCAGCCGTTCCATCGTCCAGCCACGGCCATGGCTGAGAAGCTGCTGATCGTCATGGACCTGCAGTGCGACGACGAAGTAACGGCCTTCCTGGTTCTCGATCAGATCGACCGTCAGATTGTTGTTCCTGGGGTAGTAGCGCAGTTTGCGATAGAAATTGCGCGTCCAAAGGATCACTTCCGACAATATCGCCCGGTTGCGGTGATGCTCATTGCCAAAAAAGAATGGAGCACCCAGCGCCTTCACCACATAATAGGCGATCCCCTCCATCGCCATCGACCGGAACAGATTGCCGCGCATCATTTCCGCCGGCTCCAAAGGTGTTTCCGCATCGCCTGCCGGGGGCGCGTCGATGCGTAGTGGCGATCGGGCATTGTTGCCGCCCCACTCGCAGGAAATGAAATGGGGGCGGGCATAGCCCTCTTCGAAGCAGAGCACAGGCACGCCCAGCTGCCTCGCGACATCAATGGCCGTCCGGTGGTACGGGCGGCAGTCGCCGAAGAGCACAATGACCAGCGGCGCGTCTCTTTTGATGAAGGCCGTCAGCCAATTCGCCCAGGCATCGGTCGTGCCGCAGAAGTTCACGGCGCCTTTACCGTGGGAAAACAGCCAGTCGCCGCCGTTGAAATTGACCTTCAGCGTATCGTAGCCGCCGCTGGCGAGAGCCCTGGCCAAAGTGTTGAAGAACGGGCCTACCGGCCCCTGCAGGAGGAGAACGATGGACTTCGATGCGGACGTGTTGCCCGTGGGCGATCGGGAGTGATTGATCGCTCTGAAGTTCATGTGATCGCGCAGGTTTACGAAATTGCTGCCGCGATCAGAGACTCCTCCGAACTTTCCCATTCCGAATTCCTTGAACAGCAATGAAGGATCAGCGGCTAAGTGGCTGACATTTATTGCTGCGACATTTTACCCACGCCATACGGATCACGCCGCCAAAGTATTAATTGCGACAGGACGCCATCTATTTGAAATTATAAAGAGAAAATCTCTATTGATCGCGAAATATATTTGACTTTAAAAGGATATATGGGAACCTATCGCCAAAATTTGTGTTTCTTTCCGTATTGTACAGGCGAGAGACATGATGATTTGGCATGAGCGAGATGGGAGGCTTTCTGACGTCTTGAAGATGACCCCGGAAAACTACAGATATCCCCCCATTATTCTCCGTGAGAGAGATTTGACGGCCCTCATATGACGCGCATTGAGAACAACAGGGAGTTCGCCGATTTCGTAACGCTGGTAACCGTGCGCTCGTCCGCCACGGCTTCCGGCGGAAATGTGAGTTGGTGGAGCGCACGCGCACACTGGCTACGATCGCATCTGCTGCTGCTTTTTATGCTGGTGATCCCCGGAATGCTCGGCGCCATCTACTACGCCTTCATCAGTGCGGAGCAGTATGTTTCCGAGACGCAGTTCGTGGTTCGCAGTCCCAACCGGAACGCGGCGGGCCTGCTCAGCGGCTTCCTGCAAAGCACGGGCTTCGTGCGGGCGCAGGACGACAGTTATATTGTCAGCGAGTTCATGATGTCGCGTGCGGCTGTGGACGAGCTCGCCATAAAGAACGGTTTGAAGGATATCATGTCCCGCCCCGAGGCGGACTTCCTCAACCGGTATCCGTTGCCATGGACCGTGGCGAATAATGAGGAGCTGTTTCAGCACTACAAGAATTTCGTCAAGGTCGATACCAACAGCAGCAGCGGCGTGACAACTCTGGAGGTATATGCCTTCCGGGCAGAAGACTCCTTCAATCTCGCCAATGCCCTGCTTCAGCATGCCGAAGAGCTCATCAATCAACTTAACGACCGCGCGCGAGGGGATGCCATCCGCTACGCACAGGTCGAGCTGACCGACAGCGAGGGCAGGCTACAATCCACGCAAAAGAACTTGACGGATTTCCGTAACCGCGAAACGCTCATCGATCCGACCAAGCAGTCGGCGGCCGCGCTCGACTTGATTGCGCGGCTTTCAGACGATGTTGCCGATAGCAAGGCTCGACTGGCGGCTCTTGACGATCAGGCGCCCCAGAGCCCGCAAGGAGATGCATTGCGGGCGCGGGTGACCGCGATGGAGCGCCAGGTCAGCGACGAACGGGCGCGGGTCGTGGGTAGCGACAGTTCGATGGCGCCGCGCATCGCGCAGTACGAGCAACTTCTTCTGGAAAGGGAAATGGCGGCCAAGATGTTGGCTTCAGCGACCACCTCGCTGGAAAATGCCAAGATCGATGCGCAACGTCAGCAGCTTTATCTTGAGCGCATTTCCAATCCGAACCTGCCTGATCATCCCCTCTATCCTAAGCGCATCAAGTCGTTTCTGATGTTCCTGGCGATATGCGGCGCCTTCTACATGATCGTGCAGTTCTTTGTCTCCCAAGTTCTGGAACACGCGGCATCGGAATGAACAACATCCCCACCAGCCTCGCAGAGTTTACCGCACCGAAGGAGCCGCCGCAGAACGACGCTTCGGCGCTGCCGGAAGGGATCGTCGGCGTGTTCGACATCGTCAAGGAATACGAGGTTCATGGTCGCATGCGGCGCGTGCTTGATGGTATCAATTTCAAGATCTCGCGCGGGGAGAAGATCGCTGTCCTCGGCCACAACGGCGCCGGTAAATCCACCCTTGTGCGTCTGATCGCCGGGATAGAGGAACCTACCTCGGGCAAGATCGTGCGCAGCATGTCCATGTCCTGGCCCATCGCGCTCAGCGGCGGCTTCGGCGGATCGATGACGGGCTACGACTGCATGCGGTTTCTGTCGCGCGTCTATGACAAGCCTTTCGATGAAATCCGCGACATGGTGGAGGATTTCAGCGACCTCGGCAAATATCTGCGCATGCCGCTCAAGACCTATTCGTCCGGCATGCGCGCGCGACTGGCCTTCGGCATGTCGCTTGCCATCGACTTTGACTGCTATCTCATCGACGAGGTGATGGCGGTCGGCGACAAACGGTTTCAGACCCGTTCTTTCGAGGAACTTTTCGTCAAGCGGAAGGACCGCTCGATGATCGTCGTCGGCCATAACTTAAATGTGATCGCCGATATCTGCACCTCTGCACTGGTCCTGAAGAATGGTCGCGGCCGCGTTTTCGACGATGTCGAGTATGCTTTCCGTATCTATTCGACACTCTGATCGAATCACGATCAGGGATCACCGGTCTCGAACTTCCGAATTCTGCGCGCAAATCGTTTCAAAATGACACAGTATTCTTAGGCGATGGCCGTTTAGCCGTCTCCGATTGAAGCTTGCCATACAGGTGCATTTGAGATGGTGCATGGTCTGTCACGAATTTAGTCAAGTAAATTATACTAAATTAGCAAAATTGAAATTAATTCATTTTATAAGTGGTTGCTCATGATGACCGCTCTTGCAAGGAGCGAATCTATCGATGCTTTTACCCCTTTCGGCGGGCAACTGTTCTCGCCCGGATTTGACCTTGCATTTTAGCGATTCATTCTGCAACCTGTGACGGTTATTCGCAATATGAGCAAATACTTCAGTGGTCGTTTTTTGTCCGATGTCGTCTTAACGAAAAGTTCACGTCCTGCGGGAGAAGCCCAACGGCGCGAATGTGTATAACATTGTCATTATCTGTACTGTTCGGAAGAAATCTACTATGCTAATTTAACAGCGCTTAATGTAATTTAAGCTGAATGATTATGCCGTGTTAGGACGATTGAAGGAGTGCGCCTATGGTCTCACCCTTAAATGGAATCCGCGAAATCTGGCCTAAGTGAAAATCGAGTGCTTGCAATTGTTGGGATGCAACTTTAGATTTTGAGTAGGGTGGCAGATGACTATGTTGGGAAGAGTTGTCGAGCAATGCGTGGGCACCTTTGAGGTGTATTCTCGTGATGCGATTGTTCGCAATCTCGATGTTTTAGAGCCGAACTGGAAATGGACTGTGCCGTCGGATCCCGGCGGAGATTATTCCTTCAAGTTCAGCAAGCAGCCCCTCCAATCAGCGTCTATCATCAGCGCTGAGCATTCGGGCAGCCTAGAGGGGGTTGCTAAGCATGACATGCCTCGCGTCAGCATTGTCTTCGTCCTCGCGGGGGAGGTGGAGGCGCATGACAGGCGAACACGCAGGTCCGTGCGTATTTCCGCTAACAATGTCGCAAGTATCAGCGACCGGATGGGCAAACGCCTGGAGATCAAGCCGAGAAGCTCCTGGCTGATGTTCCAGGTTCCGGAAGCCGTGCTGCGTCAGCATTTCGAGGAACTCACAGGCAGGCCCTATGTGCAGGAATTTGTTCTGTCTTCGGTCAGTTTTCGTCAGGGAGGGGCACAGGGATTGTATCAGACCCTAAGGCAGGCTGAGAAGGATCTCATGTCAGCCCGTCCGGCGGAAAGGGTCATGCTCGCCAAAGCTTATAACGAACTGGTGCTGGTCAAGCTTTTCGCAAAGCTGCCGCACAACCTGTCCGATGCATTCACCCGCGGGGCTTTGGAAACGGCGCCCCGTCAGCTTCTGAGGGCGGAAGCGTTCATGCGTGACAATTTGCACAATTCGATCATGCTGGAGGACCTCGCCAATGCCGCCAGCTGCAGCCCACGCGCGCTCCAGCGAATGTTCCGAACCTACCGGGGCGACACTCCGATGGGGATATTGTGCAATTACCGGCTTGCCGCCGCCCATGGCGCTATTAAAGGTGGTCATGCCGAGAGTATAACTGATCTTGCAATGAGTCTTCAGTTCTCGAACCCGGGCCGATTTTCTGTCCTATACAAGCATGCGTATGGTTTCAGCCCCTCGTCGATCCTCCGTTTTACCCGGGAACGGAGTGACGAGGCCGGGATGGCATGATGCGCGTGCAGGTTAGGATAAGTCACAACTGTCTCTCTGCCGCTCGGGATTGGTAATGCAACTAAAAATTGGGATTTTCTGTGTTCTTGCCTGCCTTTTGACGGGTTGTGCGTTACCTGATTCTGGTCCGAAGACCTCACGGATATTGGAAGAAGCGGCCGGGCGAGCCTCGCCACCGTTTGCCTTGGTCGATGTCAATTCGCAGTCACTGATAAGAAATGTGGAACGCCCGCGCCTGAGCCTTGCTGCCAGATTTGGCGAGGGACCGCGCGATCCCGGCTTGCGCATCGCTGTGGGAGACGTGATTTCGGTCAATCTCTGGGAGGCGCCGCCCGGCAGCCTGTTCGGCACGGCTGCCAGCAGCACTGGCCAGCAACAGGCTTCCGGCAGCTCGGTGACCATTCCGCCCCAGGTGGTAAGCAGCGACCGGACTATCGGTATTCCCTATGTGGGCCGCATCAATGCTGCCGGACGCACGCCGGCGCAAGTCGAGAGCATGGTGGTAGCGGCGCTCGCCGGTAAGGCGGTGCAACCACAGGCGCTGGTGACAGTGCAGCAAAGCACGGCCAATACCGTGACCGTTACCGGTGAAGTTGCCGGCGGTGCGCGCGTAACACTATCGCCGGCGGGAGACCGCATACTGGATGTGATTGCCGCTGCGGGCGGATTGCGCGCTGGGGTCAGCGAGAGCGTGGTCTATTTGACGAGAAGGGGAGCAACCATGGCTCTCCCCTTCGAGACGATCGTCCAGTCGCCGCGAGAGAACATACGGCTGCGCCCGGAGGACGTGGTGACGGTGGTGCGTGAACCGAGGACCTTTACGATTCTTGGCGCGACCGGACAAAATGGGGAAGTGCCTTTCAGTTCGCAGCGCGTCACCATGGCAAATGCCGTGGCGCGCGCAGGCGGGCTGCAGGACAATCGAGCCGACGTGACAGGCGTATTCCTGCTCCGCTACGAACCACTTGATGTCGCGCGCAGGGTCGTTCCGCCGAATAATCCGCTTCTGCGCAGAGGGACCGCAGTTCCGATCGTCTACAGGTTCAATCTGAAGAACGCGGCGACGTTGCTGGCAATGCAGAGTTTCGAAATCCAGCCGCGCGACATCGTTTACGTGTCCAACGCGAGCTCGGTCGATGTGCAGAAGTTCATGGGCTTGTTCCAGGGCCTTACTTCACAGGCACTATCCGCCACATCCGTCGGCATATCCGCGGCAGCGGCGAATTGATGAATATCTCGTAATTCTAGTTTGCGTTTGAAGGGTATCGAGATGCGGGTACGAGCAGAATGGGGCCATCACCATGATGTCAGGCTTACGGACTGCTCTGCGCACCGGCTGGTCACGGAGAGTTGACATGAGTACGTCACCGCTGCTTCACCTTCACGAACTCATGGCGTTTGATCGGCGCCAGGCCGAGACAGCCATCCTGCAGCGTGTGACCAGCACCTATCTCGGTGACCACACGGCTCTGGTGCGCGTTCTCGGGCGCTACAAGCTTTATGTGGACACGCGCGACAGAGGCTTCGGCTCCCACATTCTGCTCGATGGTTTTTGGGAAATCTGGCTTACGCTCTTCTGTGTCCGCAACGTCAAACCCGGCATGACCGTCGTCGATGTCGGTGCGAATTTTGGATATTATTCCGTGCTTCTGGCCGAACTTGTCGGCGAGGAGGGCCAGCTTATAGCTGTCGAGCCCAATCCCCATGCGGCGGATTTCCTGAACCGTAGCGTCGACCTCAATGGCCTGTCCAGGCGAACGAAGATCGAGACTGCCGCTCTCGGCAATGTCAACGATGAATGGGCTCCGCTTTATATTCCCCGAAGCGAGCCGAAGAATGCATTGATCGTTTCCGATCGCTTTGTTCCGAACGCTGAAAGCGGTGCAGTGGTCCAGGTTCCAGTCACGACGCTGGATCGGCTTTGTGCCGCTTCCGCCCGGATCGATTTCATCAAGATCGATGCCGAGGGAGCGGAGGAGGCCATATTCGAGGGAATGAGCGAGACGATCGCTCGCCACAAGCCGATCATCGTCGTCGAATTCAACGCCGGGCGCTATGTCGACGCGGGCGGCTTTCTTGACCAATTGACCGCGGTCTACGGATCGCTCCGACGTCTCGATTTCAGCGGCGAAGCCGTGTTGGTCACGCGTGAGCAGCTTTTGACCGAGTATGGGGGCGACGATTCGCTTCTCGTCCTTTCCCGCGACAAGCCGACCTGAGGCCGCTGTCCAAATAGGCAATGATGGTGGGAGAGGTAAGAGTGGGTCACACGATTCTTTACGACGGTCTCAACCTTTCACTCAAGAAAGGCACAGGTGTCGCCACCTATACCCGAAGCCTGATGTCCACGGCGCAGGCCCTCGGCTACAAGACCGGCGTCGTCCATGGCATTCAGGGAAATATTCCGCGCGATCCAATGTTGCGCGAAGTCATCCTGTTCGATGACAGCAGCGAGCGCCCGACAGGGCCACTTTTCACTGCCCGACGCTGGCTGCGACGGCGCATTGCCGCTCCGTTCGGCGTGAAGCCCGTACCCATTCCTCTGAACGGCACGGTCATCCTGAAGTCGCTTCAGGCACAACTTGGCGATTCCGGATTGCTCTACGCCTCGAACGACCTGTTCAATCTCGCACGTCATCATTTCAAGCGCTATGGCAACAATCTCGCCTTGAGCTTCGAGCAGCAGCCGGATCTTCTGCATTGTACCTATCCAATGCCGATTGCCGCGAAGAAAGCGTTGAATGTCTATACGATCCACGATCTCGTGCCGTTGCGGCTGCCTTATCTGACCGAGGACGACAAGCGCTATCACTACAGAATGCTGCGGTCACTGGTGAAGCGGGCCGATCATATCATCACGGTTTCCGAGACATCCCGGGACGACATCATCAAGGTGCTGGGTGTAGACGAAAAGCGCGTCAGCAATACCTACCAGGCCGTCCAAGTGCCGGATGCGCTTCGCGCGAAGCCTGACGACGTGGTGGCCGACGAGATCGCCGGCATCTTCCATCTGGACTGGAAGGGATACTTCCTGTTTTTCGGCGCGTTCGAACCGAAGAAGAATATTGCGCGCCTGATTGAAGCTTACCTCGCCAGCAAGACGGACCTACCACTGATCATCGTCGGCGCCCCTGGCTGGAAAGGTGATGCAACGCAAGAGCTGATCGACGACGAGCGTTTTCGTTTCTTTCGGCGCGCCGATGATCGGATCATTCCGCAGCGCCAGATCCAGCGCTTCGATTTCGTCTCCTATCCTTTGCTCATCAGCCTGATCAGGGGGGCGCGAGCGGTGCTTTTCCCCTCGCTTTACGAGGGCTTCGGATTGCCGGTGCTTGAATCCATGCAGTTGGGAACCCCGGTGCTCAGTTCGACGGAAGGATCCATTCCCGAGATTGCCGGCAAGGCCGCTTTGCTCGTCGACCCGTACAATACAGATGACATGCGCAAGGCCATATCCAGCCTCGCACAGGACGACGGACTTTGCTCGCATTTCGCCGAGGTTGGTCCGAAGCAGGCTGCTCGTTTTTCCGCGGACCGATACAATCAGCGGGTGGGCGAACTCTATAACACTCTCTTCCATGGATAGATCGGGGAGGATGCTTACATGACGATCCTCTTTGCTTTTGGCATGCCAGGCGTGATGTCATCCTGGGGCGCTGCAGCGCTTCATGCGATGGCGCGCGAGGCATATGGCGACTATGCGGTCATTTCGACCGATAAGGTCGAGGATCTCAGGCAGCATGTACAAAACCGGACGAAGGCACATGCCGTCCTTGTGTCTCAGTTTCCCGAGGCGAAGCTGTCGGAACTGATCCTGCGCGTAAATCTGCCCTATATACTGTTCCTCGAAAATCCGGTTGACGCCGTTTCCTATCTCGCGCGCTCCACCGAACAACGGGATCTCGGGCTGGTCAGGGCCGTCTCGGCAAGCCTTGCCTGCCTCGAACCTATCGCGCACGCTCCCACGGCGCTTATCATGCGCCGGAACGATGTTGTCGGGCGAAGCGGTATCGACATGCTGCTGAAAAGAATAGACGAACATTTCAGCATCGATCTCACCGCCAATCAGATTGCCAATGCCTTGCTGCACCTTGGCATGACGGCGCCTGGTAAAAAATTGCTGGTAACACCACCGAAGTTGGAGGAAGCAGCGGCGACGGTTATTGCCGGCTATGCACCACCGCAGAAAGACGGATCCGAACTCAGCGAACCTCTGCAACAGGCGATCGAGAAGGTTCTCCTCCCGCTGGAGATCGGGCATGGCGATATTTCCGGGCAGCCTATTTCCTGGCCGCGAGAGACGTTCTTTTCCGGCGACAGACCTAACGAGAGCATCGAGGATTCGATCGATCTCACCGGCGGTGCACGCTGCATCATCTACGGCCCTTACTTTCATCTGCCTCCCGGCCGCTGGGACGCCAAGCTGGCCTTCAATATCGATGAGGACTGCTATGGTCAGATCTTCACCATAGAGGTCCATTCCGGGGAAACGCTCGGCAAGCTTCGGGTTTGTCCGGAAGGGACAGGGTCATTTGAGACGACCATGCACGTCGACATCGTCGAGCCGCAAATCCCCATTGAAATCCGGTTCATGATGGACAGCGGCGCCATCGAGGGTCGCCTTTCCGGCTGGACCGTTGAATGGCAGCGCGCAGCATAGCTTATTTGCACCCGGCGCCACCCCGTTCCATTGCCCAACATTTCCCTCAACGATATTTTTGTAAACCAATGTTTCCTGCAGGATTTTTTGCGCGTCTTGCCTGTGAAAAGTCTTCTTTTGAATGGGAGTTGGTATAAAACTTAGCAAAAATGGAACTGTGCCCATGACACTGACTACCGCGCCTGATGTCCTTATCGTCGACGACGACCACGAGATTCGCGCGCTCCTCAGCCGCTATCTCGAGGAGCAGGGTTTCCGCGTCTCGACGGCAAGCGATTTGCGCGGCTGCAACGACGCCCTCAATCGGCGTGCCCCGGATCTGCTGGTGCTCGATGTCATGCTGCCCGATGGATCGGGCCTCGATCTTTGCCGCGACCTCAGAAACCGCCGTCCCCGCGTGCCCGTCATTCTCCTGACTGCCTTGAAAGAGGATATCGATCGCATCCTTGGGCTTGAGATCGGCGCCGACGACTATCTCGGCAAGCCATTCAATCCGCGAGAACTGGCAGCGCGCATTCGGGCCGTTCTTCGCCGGGTGAACGAGGACTTGACCCCGGAGCCGGAACAGCGGCGTTATCAGTTCGCCGATATGACCCTGGACCCGCAGCTTCGTCGTGTCACCAGGGACAACGGCGAGGTCATTGGACTGACGGGCGCCGAATTCGATCTGCTCAAGGCCTTTCTCGAACGATCCGGCCGGCTGTTGTCGCGCGACCAGTTGCTGGACCTGACGCAGGGGCGGGACCGTGATCCAGCGGATCGCTCGATCGACGTCCTGATGAGCCGGTTGCGCCGCAAGCTGGGTGAAACGGCTGAGGATCCGGTCTTCAGAACGATCCGGAATAGTGGCTATCAGCTCGTGGTTCCGGTGACGGCGGTCAAAGGCGATCCATGAAATCCCTTGGTGCTCGTCTGGCGCTTCTTCTGCTGACGGCCATTGTATTGGTTGTCATTACCTCCTCCTTTGTCGCAAGCTTGGTGATGCGGGGGCCGCGTCCGGACATGACGATGGAACCGGTAGCACACCAGCTGTCGATCCTTGCGACATTTGCGGAGAACGATCGGAGCGCTGCGGTCTCTTCCGGTCTGGTGATTGCTGCCCTTCCGGCGGACGGGCCGCGCGATGAGCACCTTTCCAGAGTCCTTATGGAGGCGCTAAGTCGCATAGCGACAGCGCGATACGCAACCATAACACGTCAGATGCGCGGGGAGACGACTGCATCGATCAAGCTTTCCGATGGTAATTGGATGATGATGCCGATGCCGGAATTCGGGCCACCGCCCGACGGTTGGACGATACTGGTGGGATGGCTCGGCCTGATCATCACAGGAAGCGTGCTGGTATCCATCTTCGCCGCCTCGAAGATCATGAAGCCGCTTCGCCTGCTGGAGCGAGCCGTGGCTGAGATGGGTCCGGATGGAACGTTGCCGCACGTGCCGGAAACCGGCCCAGGAGAAATCCGGGTTACCGCGCAGGCTCTGAACGGACTATCGGCACGCGTGAAGGCAGCGACGGAAAGCCGGATGCGGCTGGTTGCGGCCGCCGGACATGATCTTAGAACCCCTATGACAAGGATGCGGCTGCGCGCCGAATTCATCAAGGATGATGAAGACCGGCGCAAATGGCTCTCTGATCTGGAAGAACTCGATACGATCGCTGACAGCGCCATTGGACTGGTTCGCGAGGAAATCTCCAGCGACGGCCTGCAATGCGTGAGACTCGATACGATCGTCGGGGATATTGTCGAGGAACTTGCCGCGATCGGCATGAATATCGAGAGCGGAGAACTGCAGCCAGCGTCGATCTCCGCAGGCGTCCTGGCACTCACCAGGGCTTTGCGCAATCTCCTCATCAACGCTGCCACGCATGGCGAATCGGCAGTCGTCACGGTCGCTCATTTTGGTGACAGGGCTATCGTCAGAATCCTCGATACCGGCCCGGGCATTCCCGAAGAGCGCTTGAACCAGGTGTTCGAACCTTTCTTCCGCATCGATATTGCGCGGCAAAGATCCTTTCCGGGGGCGGGTCTCGGAATGGCCATCGCCAAGGAAATCATTTCCAGGTTCGATGGCGAAATCGTCGTGCGCAATCGGCATCCTCGGGGTCTGGAGCAGTTGATTACTTTCAAGACTCCCAACCAGACCACCAGCGGCAGGCTTGTATCCTGACGGGTTACTGGTTGCTGGAATTCCAACACGCCACGGTCGGCGAGGGCGCAGGAGCTGCCGCTATGGCGGAATCTCGACCATAATTTAGCGGTGCGACAAATAATATGCTTGCCAGACCTATGAAAAACTGGCTGATTGCGACCGACGAATAACTTCGTTTGGCTTATTAAATAAAGGCCTGCAGAAGGGCAATGTCGGGACAACAAATTTCCCGAAAACTCCTTGTTTCAGCAATGTTCAGAAATGTTGCTGCCGCCGGTTCATGTAGAATTGGTGCTGGTCGTAAGCTTTGCTCGAGCAAGCTTTTGACCGCCCCCGCATACCGGCTTCGCCATGACGCCCCCCAACACGGATGGCGAAGCCGGATTACCCCTCAAGTCTCTACTGGTCGTTTCGACAACGTCAGTCTCTTGATAGCGCCGCGACCGGATCGAGCCTGGAAGCATTGCGCGCCGGCAGATAGCCGAAGGTGAGGCCGATCATGCATGAGCATGTGAAGGCAAGTACGATGGAACTTACCGAATAGACCAGCGTGAAATTGGAGCCGAGCCGGTTGAAGGCAAAGCCGAAGCCAAGTGCTACGGCGATACCGAGCCCGCCGCCCAGCAGGCAGACGAGGACAGCCTCGATCAGGAACTGCTGCAAGATGTCCTGCCGCCGCGCGCCGACCGCCATGCGAACCCCGATCTCCGCGATACGCTCGGAGACCGAGACCAGCATGATGTTCATGACGCCGATGCCGCCGACGAGCAGCGAAATGACCGCAATCGCGGAGACCAGCAGGGTCATCGTCCGGATCGTGCTGGTGATCGCCTGGCGGATATCGTCGGTGTTGAGAATGAAGAAGTCCCGGGCCTTGTGACGGTGCTCCAGGAATTGCGTTACCGCCGCTTCGGCGGTCGCACTTTCGGTATCGTCGCTGACGCGCACGGTAATGCTGCGCAACGACATGTCGCCGAGAAACCGAGCCTGCACGCTGGTATAGGGAAGATAGACCGAGAGATTGTCGCTGGAGCCAAACCCGCCTTGCTGGGAGGCGATGACGCCGATGACCCGCACGGGCACCTTGGCGATGAAGATCGTCTGTCCTAAGGGATCGAGACCTTTGTCTTCAAAGAGTGTCGTGGCCGTATTCTGGTCGATGACAGCATCCTGCGCCATTCGCTGTACACTGTCGTTGTCGAACAGGCGACCGGTGACCAGCTTCGAACCCTTGACCGAGAAATAGGCGTCGCCGACGCCATTGATCAGCGCATTGGCCTCCGTCGAACCAAAACGCACGGTGCTGCTGGTCGAGACCGTCGGCGTGACGGCGGCGACATAGGTGAGCTTGGCCAAGGCATCGGCATCGCTGACCATCAAGGTCTTGATACGTCCGGAGCGCATGTCCCCGAAGCTCTTGCCGGGAAAGATTTCCAGCGTGTTGGTGCCAAGATTGTTGATGTTCGACAACACCTTGCGCTGGGATCCTTCACCAAGCGCGATAACGCAGACCACCGAGGCAATGCCGATGATGATGCCGAGCATGGTGAGGAAAGTGCGCAGCCGATGGGCTTTCAGCGCAAGCACCGCCATGAGGAAGGCTTCGGTCAGGCGGCCGCCCAGCTCCCGCCAGCCTGCCTTGCCTGCAACGGTTTTGGCAGAGGAGTTGCGACCGCGCAGGCTCTCGCCGGCCGAGCGCCTATCTGCAACGATCTCACCGTCGGAGATTTCGATAATACGATCTGCGCGGGCGGCAACCGTCATGTCATGGGTGACGATGATGACCGTGTGGCCCTCGGCATGCAGCTCGGCAAGGATACGCAGCACTTCTTCGCCGCTCTCCCGGTCGAGCGCGCCGGTCGGCTCGTCGGCCAGAATGACCTGGCCATTGTTCATCAGGGCGCGTGCAATGGAAACGCGCTGCTGCTGGCCGCCGGAAAGCTGACCCGGTCGATGTCCGGACCTTTCGGCCATGCCGAGACGCTGCAGTAGAGCAGTTGCGCGCGCATTGCGCGCATGGCCGGGTTGTCCAGCATAGATCGCCGGCACCTCGACATTGCCAAGCGCCGTCAGCTCGGAGAGCAGATGATAGCGCTGGAAGATGAAGCCAAAGTGTTCGCGGCGCAGTTGCGAAAGCGCATCGCTGTCGAGCAGATGGGTTTCGGAGCCGGCGATGGCATAGGTGCCGTTGGTCGGGCGGTCGAGCAGGCCGATGATGTTCATCAGCGTCGACTTGCCGGAGCCGGAGGGGCCGACGATGGCAACCATCTCGCCTTCGGCAATCGACAGATCGACGTCCTTCAGCACGGCGATGGTGCGATCGCCGGACTGATATTCGCGGCGTACGCTTTTCAGTTCTATGAGAGGAGAGGACACGGCTTAGAACCCCATCGGCGGCGGGCCACCACCCACGCTGCTTTTCGTTACCGTCGCACTTGCCTCGCCGATCACGACGCGATCGCCCTCGGAAAGACCGGATAGAACCTCGGCGGTGACATTGTTGTTGAGCCCGATGATGACCGTCCTGGCTATCTGCTTGCCGTCGGCGCCAACGACCAGCACGCCATAGGAGTCGTCGGCAGTCTTCGCGCCGAGCGCCGAGGATGGAATGGTCAGTGCATCCTTGGCCGCACCAAGCACGATATGAACTTCGGCCGACATATAGGTGCGGAAATGATTGTCCTGGTTAGGCACGGCGAAGACGCCGTTGTAATAGATCGCGGAGGACGAGGAAGACGACGTCGAACTGCTGCTAGAGGAGGAGGTGGTGGTGCTGGAAGACGTGACGCTGCTGTCGCTGGTGATCGATTCAGGTGCAGGCTCGATCGATTGCAACACGGCATCGTAGCGGGTGGCGGGATCGCCGAGGATGGTGAAGTAGACCGGCTGGCCCACCTTGACCTTGACGACGTCGGCTTCCGAAATCTCGGTGCGGACGATCATCGTGTCGAGTTCGCCGAGAATGACGATCGTCGGTGCCGATTGGGCCGCATTGACCGTCTGGCCCTGCTGGTTGACGATGGCAAGCACGGTGCCGTCCATCGGCGCGGTGATGCGGGTATAGGAGAGATTGGCGCGCGCTGTCTCCACCGCAACTTCCGCGGCGATGATCTGTGCGTCGAGGGCTGCGATCTGGGCGGTGATCTTCTTGACATTGGCTGTCGCGGTATCCAGATCGGCCTTGGAGCCGGCCTGGCTGCGGAAGATGGTCTGCTGTCGCGTCAGCGTCAGTTGCGCGTTTTCAAGATCGGCTTCGCTTTCCTGGCGCTGCGCCTTGACGTTGGCAAGCGAGGCCTGGGCGGTTTTCAGATCATTGCTTTGCGTGGTGGAGTCGATCTCGGCAATCAACGTGTCCTTCTGGATCTTGTCGCCAAGTTTGACATTCAGCGCGGTAATCCGCCCAGAGACCTGCGCGCCGACGGCGACGAGCTTGATCGGCTTGAACGTACCCGACGCGAGTACGGCCTCCTCGACATTGCCGCGGCTAACCACTGCGGTGATGGCGGACGAGGTCTGCTCTGGGAAGATATCGTCACGAAACAGGAATGCGCCGGCGCCGGCGCAGACGAGCAGGGCCGATGCGGCCAAAGCTAGGCCAGGACGTCGAAATCGCTTGTGCCGCGACGGGCTCGTCGGCGTGGCACGCAGCACGGTTTCGCGCGGTTGCTCCGGTTCGGTTCGTATCGGCATCCGGTTTGGGGAATTCAGCATGTCATCATCTGCTTGCGGCCAAGTTGGGAGTTGTCGATCCGGCGGATCCATTCTCCGGGGAGGTACTGGTTATCTCCGGTAGGAGATAGCCCCGCACGAATTGGTCCGAGGACGCCGGGCGGGGCGTCCTCGGACCTGTCGACCCTTTGCGGAGGGCCGCTCCTTCCATCCGACAAGGATCTGATAACCGCGTCCGGCTGGGGGCGATCCTTGGCGGATGGAGGGGGAGATGGATCGATTTGATCGAGATCTGTTTTCGTCCTAGTGGAAGCTGTGGGGGCCAGGACCCATGGGGCCTGGTTCCAGCGACCGTTCAGCATCCTCGAGCTTGGCGAATTGGTCCGGGGTCAGAACGTTGTGAAGCGCCGCTGCCTTGTCCTTCAGCACACGCGCCTTGGCGGCGCGATCCAGCGCGCGATCGGCAGCCTGTTCGCCAAACAGTTCGTTCGACTTCCCGGCGCCACTATCGGCATTTGCCGGCTTTGCGCCGTCAACCGGCGGCGGCCCCATCGGCTCATGTCTCGGCGGAGCGAAGAAATCCGTCAGAGCGCTGGTGTAATCCCTCCAGGCATCCAGCTGGGCGGAATGGATGCCGATCAGTGTCTCCAGTGCCGACAGCTTGGCTGCCAGCTCAAGCGCAGGGTCGGGCCGATGAAAGTCGCCGGGCATTCCATGCTGTGGCGGGAAGGGCATGCCTTTCCCGAATGCCATCATGTGCTCATCCATCTCGGGACCACCGCAAGGGCCAGGGCACGGCGGTCCTTGCGGGGCCATGGCTTCCGGCATGGGATGCGTCATCTCGGTACCGGGGAGGGCCTGGTCAGTGGGCGTGATTGCGGGTTCTGCGGCAAGAACAGTGGTGCTCATGCCGCCGATGGCGGTCATCAATACAGTCGCGACGATACGCAGTTGCCTCATAATCAGTGCCTTTAGTCAGGTTCAATTCACTGAAGCTAATCTAGTGAGGCTAGATGAATGCAATGCGTCTCTATATTTCTGAATGTTTCTACGGACGGGGACTATTGCGAACAAAGTTTGCAGGGAGCCCTCCTGCCACAATTGATTACAAATTTTTTCCGGAGCTCACTCGCGCCACTCAAGCCTCCGCCACAGTGATCATCGGGAACCCTCAAATGATTCCCGACAAGAAAATGTTGCTGGAGGCGACAGGAGCACGAAACAGGCTTGAACATCACCACCGATGCGGACGAAGATCGGCTGAAAAGCCTACCGGCAGTAGACAGAGATAATGATCATCAAACCGGGGTACTGAAATGACATTCGATGAGGAAAAGCTCAGCGCGCTGCGCAAGAAGTATGGCGAGAGCCACGGCGGCGAACTGTTCGACGCCAAATTTCGCAAGGTCGCTGACAAGATTTTCTCGAAAAGCGGAACCAGGCTTGCGCCCTATGCGGGCGTCCCGACCTTCCTTTCGGCGCCTTACATGCCGGTCGATGCTGAAAATCCCGACTTCGGTAACCTGCAGGTGGCGATCCTGGGCGTACCGATGGACCTCGGTGTCACCAACCGGCCCGGCTCGCGCTTCGGACCGCGCGCGCTGCGCACGATCGAGCGTATCGGTCCCTATAATCACGTCCTCGGCTGCGCGCCCGTTTTCGATCTCCGTGCCGCCGATATCGGCGACGTTCCGTTCCAGAGCCGCTATCGCCTTGAACTCAGCCATGACGATATCGAAAAGCGCGTCAATCAGATCGTTGATGCGGGCGTGATCCCGCTTTCCGTCGGCGGGGATCATTCCATCACCCATCCGATCATGAAAGCCGTCGGCAAGAAGACGCCGGTCGGCATGATCCATATCGATGCCCATTGCGACACCGGCGGATCGTTCGACCAGACGAAATTCCATCATGGCGGCCCTTTCAGAAACGCGGTTCTCGACGGCGTGCTCGATCCGACACGGACGATCCAGATCGGGATCAGAGGCTCAGCGGAATATCTTTGGGAATTCTCCTACGAGTCCGGTATGACGGTCATCCATGCCGAGGAAGTGACCGGCCTCGGCATCCCGGCGATCATCGAGAAGGCGAAGTCTATCGTCGGCGACGGGCCGACCTATCTCTCCTTCGACGTCGACAGCCTCGATCCGAGCTTTGCGCCCGGCACGGGAACGCCCGAGATCGGTGGGCTCACGACCCGCGAAGTGCTGGAGCTCATTCGCGGCTTGAAGGGAATCAATCTCGTCGGCGGGGATGTTGTCGAAGTGGCACCGCAATATGATGCGACGACCAACACCGCCCATGCCGGCGCGCAAGTGCTATTCGAGATTCTGAGCCTGATGGTCTTCAGCCCTTCGGTGAGATAGGGCAGGCGGCCGATCGTTTCATGTCGAGCGGAGTAACGACGTGGCAGCGGGAGAAATTCCGCTGCTTATTCTATTCGCGCTTCCCGACAAAGCGGTTGAGAAGGCGATCGTTATCGGTGTAGCAATCGGTTTCAAAAGGATCGTCGATATGCCCGCCGCAGAACCCAATTCGCTCATTGCCCGTCTCTCCCCACCACCGATTCCTTCCGTCGTTGCCTGGAGCCGCGAATATTCCGGCGGTAGGGGACCATTGATTGACCTGTCGCAAGCCGTGCCTGGATATCCTGCGTATCCCGAGATGTTGCGACTCCTCGGCGAAGCCGCCTCGTCGCAGGCGATGACCGGATATGGGCCGATCGAGGGAGAAGCAGTGCTGCGGGATGCTTACGCCCGGCATGTGAGCGAGGTTTATCGCGCACCGATCCAGGCGGAAAATGTCCACATTACCTCCGGCTGCAATCAGGCGTTCATGTCCACGGCGATCGCGCTTGCCGGGGCTGGGGATACCGTGGCGCTGACGAACCCCTTCTATTTCAATCACGAGACGACCCTGGCAATGCTCGGCATCAAGCGCGCATTGGTAGAGTGCGACGCGACGAACGGCTTCCTTCCGGATATCGGCTCGGCAGAACAGGCGCTTGCCGCCGGCGCACGCGTGCTAGCGGTCGTCACGCCAAACAATCCGACCGGGGCCGTCTATCCGTCGGCGTTGCTGCGCGAGCTTTTCCTGCTCTGCCGGAAATACGGCGCATGGCTGATCATCGACGAAACCTATCGTGACTTCCTTGCCGAGGGTTACGGACCGCCGCATGCGCTTCTGTCTGAACCAGGCTGGGAAGACACGCTCGTCTTGCTCTACAGCTTCTCGAAATCCTTCTGCATTCCGGGCCATAGGCTTGGCGCGGTCACGGCGGGGCCGAAGCTTCTCGCCGAAATCACCAAGGTTATGGACAACATGCAGATCTGCGCGCCGCGTTCCGCGCAGCATGCCGTGGCTGCGGCGCTACCCATACTCGCCGACTGGCGAGCCGGCAACCGGCTGGAGATCGCGCGCCGCGCTGATGCGCTGAAGAGCACGATGTCGGAACTGCCCGGCTGGGACATCGCTGCGATCGGCGCCTATTTCGCCTTCATCCATCATCCTTTCGCCGACCAGTTGTCCACGACGGTCGCCGAAAGGCTGGCAAAACAGGCGGGTATCATCTCGATCCCCGGAAGCTATTTTGGCGAAGGGCAGGAGCGCTATCTGCGCCTTGCCTTTGCCAATGCCGATGTGGCCTCGATCGGTCTGTTGGGCGAACGCCTGCGGTGATGCGAGCTATGCCCTCGCAAACCGGTTGACAGGCATCGAGAGCCCGAGATTTTCGCGAAGGGTCGAGCCCTCATATTCCTCGCGGAAAAGCCCGCGGCGGCGCAGTTCCGGCAGGACGAGCGTCACGAAGTCGTCAAGGCTCGCCGGCAAGGTCGGGAACATCAGGATGAAGCCGTCTGCGGCGCGCGTCTCAAACCATTCCTCCATGAAGTCGGCGATCTGCGTCGGCGTGCCGGTAATGCCGTTGCCTGTATGCTTTTCCGCATAGTGGCGGATGAGCTCACCGACCGTATGGCCGCTTTTGACGAAATCAACGAGCTCATCGAAGAGCGCCCGGGAACCTTTCGGTGCGTCCGGCAGCCGGTCCATCGGAAAGGGCTGGTCCAGCGGCACGCCGCGTAGATCCGCCTCGAGGAATTCGGACAGCATCAACCGGCCGACATCCGGGTGCATCTTGTCGATCAGATAGTTGACCTTCGCTTGCGCCTCGGCCTCGGTCTCGCCGACATTGATGACGACGCCCGGCATGATTTTCAGGTCGTCCGGATCGCGCCCATAGGCCGGCATGCGCTTTTTCACATTGTCGTAGAAGGCGCGGTTGCGATCGATGTTGGAGGCGAGGCTGAAGACAATCTCGGCGGTGCGGGCCGCCATGTCCATGCCGGGCTCCGATCCGCCGGCTTGGGCGATGATCGGACGGCCTTGCGGCGAGCGGGCGATGTTGAGCGGGCCACGCACCTGGAAATGCTTGCCCTTGTGGTTCAGCGTGTGATGCTTCGTCTTGTCGTAATAAATACCGTTTTCCCGGTCGAGAAGCAGCGCGCCCTCCTCGAAACTATCCCAGAGGCCGAAGACGACGTCGACGAATTCATTGCCGCGCTCATAGCGCAGCGCATGCGGATCCAGTCCTTCGCGGTTGAAGTTATAGCCGGTCTCATCATGATCGGAGGTCACTACGTTCCAGCACGCGCGGCCGCCGCTGAGGTGATCGATCGAAGCGAAGAGGCGGGCGACGTTGTAGGGCTCGTAGTAGCTCGTCGAGACGGTGGCGACGAGACCAAGATTCTGGGTGGTGACCGACAGCGCCGAAAGCAGCGAAAGCGGTTCGAAGCGGTTCATCTTCGTTGGAATGCGCGCAAGGGCATCAGGATCGCCAACGGCTGCGGCCGGCGAATCTGCCATGAACATGAAGTCGAATTTCGCTGCCTCCGAGCGCTCAGCGACATTAAGAAGATGGCGGAAGTCATTGGCGCCGTTGACATCGCTCTCCGGATGAAGCCAGGACGCCGGATGAAAACCGAACGTATAAACAAAGGTGCCGAGCTTCATCTTGTCGGTGCGCGCCATGAAATGCTTCCAATCTCGATCGTTGATGCCTGCGCAAATTATCGCCACGCTCGTTTTTTCATCAATATCGCTGAAGCTATCTTTCGTTTTAGTTTTTCTAAAACGTTACGACGGGGCGGAGATCCGCGCCTGCTGGCGGGACATGGCGACGACCCAGTCACGAAACGCCCCACCATAGGGTTTTTGAAGGGCTGATCTGTCCCAGGCAAGGAAATAGCTTTCGCGCAGCGGGATCCTGATGTCGACGGGAACGACGAGGGTCTGGGCTTCCAGTTCATCGGCGATCATCGACATCTGCGCGAGAACGACACCCCGCTTGTTGACGGCGGCGTCGATTGCGCTGCTCGACAGGGTGAAGGACAGTCCGGGTGCCGTTTCCTTGAGCGATACGCCCACTTTCGCGGCGAATTCCGACCAGCTGGGGTAGGGCGTAAAATGCCGCTCCCATTCGACGTGCAGCAACGGATGCAAGAGAAGCTCGGAAACCGAAGGCTCCTGACCCTGTATCAGTGCCGGCGAGCAGGCGGGGACAACCCAATCACGGAACAGTTCGGCATAATGTTCGTGTTGGAGCACGTCCGACCCGTAGCTGATGCGGAAGTCGATCTCGTCGAAGCCCATGCGGGGCTCCTTGTCGCGACCGATGATCCTGACATGTGCGTCCGGATGAAGAGCCTGCCAATCGAAAATCCGCCGGCCGATCCATTTATTGACCACGGAAGACAGCGCGCTGAGCACCAGCGCATTCTCGTTGCGTGCCCGCTCCAGCTTTTGTTCGGCGATGGCGAATTGTTCGAAGCCCTTCGATATCTCCTGATGGTAGAGCCTGCCCCATAGGGTCAGTTCGGCAGTGCGGCCGTTGCGTTCCAAAAGCGTGACGCCGAGAAAGCTTTCGATCTTGCGGACCTGCTGGCTGATCGCGCCGGGGGAGACCTTCAATTCCAGGGCCGCGGCCGTGACGCTGCCACAGCGTCCCACAGCTTCGAAGGCCTGAAGTCCCTTGAGCGGAATGGTCTTGAAGGGGCGTTTGTCGGTCACGTCGCGCTTCTCCGGACCATGTGGTCAGACGCGTTCTTCTCAGCGGGCTGAAAGTCGCCGGCGAATTGAAAGCGGTCGCCGGGATGCGTGATCTCGACATAGGTTACGGTACCGCCATTCTGCCATGTCTGGCGGATGAGTGTGAGACAGGCCTCGCCACGTTCGGTCTCGAGCAGTCGCGCTGTCACCGCATCGGCCGAAACCGCGCGAATAATATGCCTGGCCTTCGACCAGGGAACCTGCTCCAGCAACCATTTGGCCGGCGGCACGGAGGCAAAGGTCTCGTCTCTCGCAAGCGGCACCGCATCGAGCATGATGATCCGCCGTTCGATGGCATTTGGCTTGCCGTCGACCAGATGCAGGCATTGAAGTCGCAGGATTTCCGCACCCGCCGGCTCGCGCAATAGCACGGCGTCGGAGGCATCCAGCCTCTCAACTCTGCGCATCAGCATGCGATAGTCGTGTTCATACCCGGCAAGCTCCGCTTCGGTGCTGATGTCCTGGATATCCATCACCGTGCGGTCGATCTGCTGCGCGGCGACGAAGGAGCCGGCCTTGCGCCGACGCACGATCATGCCGCGCTCGGCCAGGGCCGACAGAGCCTTGTTGACCGTCATCCGCGAGCATCGATATTCCGCAGCCAGTTCGTGCTCGACGGGGATGCGCTGGCCGGGTTGCCAGTCGCCGCTCATGATCCTCGTCTCGATATCCCGGTAGATTCTCTGATGAATTGAGACCAACACTTAACCTCGATCCAGCGACGTGCTCAAATCCGGAAGCCAGCATCCGCCGTCTCCAACCTGGCCGTCCGGCACAATTTTTGCGTTCCCTGAGTTTTACATTGACAGTGTAGGCCTGCCTATATCTATTTGTATAGACAAAAGCGGGTCATAGAAGCCCGTTCGGCGGGAATACGCTGGGGAACTTGAACTCTTCCGCTGGAAGGGCAAAAAACTGGAGAGAAGACCATGAAGAGAAATTCATTGCTCAAGGGGCTGGTCGGCGCCGCGTTCCTGTTCGGGGCGACCCTTTCCGCACATGCGGCCGACACGCTCGCAGCCGTCAAGGCGGCCGGCACTCTGAAGGTGGGGACCGAAACGGCGTTCGCGCCATTCGACTTTATCGATGCCGGCGAGCATGCCGGATTGAACGTCGACCTCTTCGCCGAGATCGGCAAGGAACTCGGCGTGAAGATCGAGTGGGTGGCGCTTCCCTGGGACGGCGTTTTCCCCGCTCTCGAGGCCGGCAAGTTTGATATCGTCGCGGGTCCTGCGACCATCACCAAGAAGCGCATGGAGCGCTATCGCTTCACGCCGCCGATCGCCGAAGCCACCATCGCTATCCTGAAGAAGGCCGGCGACACGACGATCAACAAGCCGGAAGATATTGCCGGCAAGAAGATCGGCGTCGGCAAGGCGACCTCGCAGCTCGACCAGCTGAAGGAGTTCTCCGATACGCTGCCGACAAAGGCGGAGATCCGTGAATATCCGGCCTTCACGGAATCCTACGCCGATCTCGCTGCCGGCCGCATCGCCGGCGTCGCCAACTCGCTGCCGAACATCGCTTTCGTTGCCAAGCAGCGGGAAGGCACGTTCGAAGTTGTGCTGCCACCTTTCGGCAAAAAGTCCTATTTCGGCTTCATCGGCCTGAAGGATGCCGACCACGCACCGTTGATGGACGCGGTCGACGCAGCACTCCTGAAGATCAAGGCAGATGGTCGCATGGCTACGCTGCAAAAGAAGTGGTTCGGTGCGAGCTTCGACACGCCGGATTCGATCAAAGACCCGGCATTCTGATAGGCCTGTCAGCAATCGATCATGCCTCGGGGTTTGCCGGGGCATGATCCGCGACTATCAAGTGGACGA
Organism: Rhizobium sp. AP16; assembly: GCF_000281735.1. NCBI lineage: Bacteria > Pseudomonadati > Pseudomonadota > Alphaproteobacteria > Hyphomicrobiales > Rhizobiaceae > Rhizobium > Rhizobium sp. AP16. Next base: position 122,565 of record NZ_AJVM01000067.1, read on the forward strand.
CATCCGAACATATGTCCTTCAAACTCTTTGAATTGCTGCTGCAGGCGTCGATCTACACGGTGACGATCAGCGTCGTGTCGATCCTGATCGGCTTTGCGATCGCGATCCTGCTGTCGGGAATGCTCCTGTCGCAGCGGCGCCACCTTATGCTGCCTGCCCAGATTTTCATCAGCTTTTTCCGAGGCGTGCCGCTGCTCGTGCAACTGCTGCTGATCTATAATCTGCTGCCGGTCATCGGCATCAATGTGCCGAGCATCGTGGCGGCCATTATCGGCCTGTCGCTTTGCACGGCGGCCTATCAGGCGGAGAACCTGCGCGGCGGCTTCGCCAGCGTTCCCACCGGCCTGGTCGAATCCGCTGAGATGGTCGGCCTTTCGCCCAGACAGATCTTCCGTCGCATCAAGGTTCCGATCGCCCTGCGTCTGACCTTTCCGGCTCTCGTCAATGAAGCGATCCTCATTCTCAAGGCGTCTTCTCTGGTCTCGGTCGTCGGCATCGTCGAATTGACGCGCATGGCGCAGGACCTTGCCGGCAGCACCTTCCTGCCGCTGCAACTCTTTGCTTCCGCCGGTCTCATCTATCTGGCGATCAACTGGATCGTCGCGCTTGCCGGTAGCCTGATCGAGCGCCGTCTTCCGGGAGTGCCGCGATGAGCTTCGACATCAATGTCCTCCTCGACCAATGGCCGGCGATCGTCAGCGGTGCCGGCGTCACGATCATGATCTGGATCCTCGGCACGATCGCCGCCGCCATCATCGGCTTTCTGGTGGCTGTGGGACGGCAATATGGCGGGTTGTTGCTCGACAAGACGCTCGGCTTCGTCGTCGCGATCCTGCGTGGCACGCCCTTCCTGATCCAGATATTCCTGGTTTACTATGGCGGTCCCTTCGTCGGCCTGTCGCTCGATCCGCTGCCGGCCGGGCTGATCGGCATCTCGATCTATGGCGCCGCCTATTTCAGCGAAATCTTCCGTTCCGGTTTCCAGGCTGTGCCCCGGGGGCATATCGAGGCCGGCGAATGCGTTGGCCTCACCCAGGGCCAGATCGTCCGGCGCATCCTGCTGCCCGAAATGACCATGCTGGTGCTGCCGCCATCGCTCAACATGGCAATCATCCTGATGAAGGAAACGGCGGTGTTGTCGATCATCACCGTGCCGGAACTGACGGCGACGCTGAGCGCCATCGGATCGCAGCAATATGCCTTCGTCGAGGCGCTCTCCATGCTCGCGCTCTTCTACTGGGTGCTCGTCGAACTCACCGGTTGGCTTGGCAATCTCGCCGAAACGAAACTCTCCAGATTCAGGTTTTTCAACGCATGAGCGTCCCCGCAATCGCAGTCAAGAATCTCGTCAAGAAGTTCGGGGACTCCACCGTCCTGCACGGAATCGATGTCGAGATCGCGCAAGGCCAAGTCTCTTGCCTGATCGGCCCGTCCGGTTCCGGCAAGAGCACGCTTCTGCGCTGCATGGCCTTTCTCGAGGAGGCGACCCGCGGCACGATTGCGATCAATGGCGAGGTGCTCGGCTTCACCGAAAACGCTCAAGGCGTGCGCGAGCGCATTTCGGCCGCCACCAACAGGTCGATCCGCGCGCAGATCGGCATGGTCTTCCAGCAGTTCAATCTCTGGCCGCATATGACGGCGCTCGGCAATGTCAGCGAGGCGTTAAAGACGGTGCACAAGATGAGCCGCAAGGCTGCCGAGGACGTGGCCATGGCGCAGCTCGTCAAGGTTGGGCTGGAAGCACGGGCAGGGCACTATCCCTCGCAGCTTTCCGGCGGACAGCAGCAACGTGTTGCTATTGCGCGTGCGCTGGCGCTGAAACCGAAGATCATGCTGTTCGACGAGCCGACCTCATCGCTCGACCCGGAGCTGACGGGTGAAGTGCTGAACGTTATGCGTGATCTGGCGGCCGAGGGGATGACCATGGTGGTCGTCTCCCACGAGATCGGCTTTGCCGCGACCGTGGGCCAGCAGATCATCTTTCTCGATCACGGCAAGGTGCTGTTTACCGGCGAACCGAAAGAGGTTTTCAAAAAGCCGAGAAATCCGCGTCTCGAACAATTCCTGGACACTTATCTCGATCGTGGCGCGTCGATGCTTCTTTAGGCACGCGGCTCGCCCTGCGCGCTGGCTTCCAGCTATGGAGACACGCCTCTCTGCCGGCCTTCTTCGCTCGACGAGGGCTGAAGCCGTTGCGGATGTCTCCTGGGCAAGGATGGGCCTCCGCCACGCGACGCCGAAGGACAGCGCTCCAACTCAGTTGCAAGAAGCGCCACGGCCTCCGCCAGCGCCTTCTCCGCCTCGGTAAACGGCAGCGCCAAGCCTTCCTCCCTTGCCTGGCTATATATTTCGGCCGAGGCGAGAACACGCTCGGCAAGGTATAGGCATTCGGGCGTCGGTTCGACAAGCCTCAAGGCGAGCCGGAGGTTAAAGGCAACCTGAAGGACGAAGGCCGAGGCTGAAAAGTCCGCGACGGCGCCGGGCGGTTTCGCGTGATCGAGATACGTCTTCCAATGCCTGTTCATTTTGGAGCCTTCCGCGAGACAGCTGTCCTGCAATGCCATCCAGCGCCCTGGATGCTCAGCATCGTTCTCCTGACCACCGCGCCTAAGGCGGATGGATCGCTCATGGTGTTCATGACAAATTGCCCCGTTTCCATCCGCGAAAAGGCGTGATGACGGACGTTCATCCGTATCATCCGTTATCCGGCTCATCCGCTACCCTGTGGGTAGTAGTAACCGGGCGGCAGACGCTCTTTCAATCTTGGTCTTCGCCATCGGGGCTTCAGTCGAGTTTATATTAGGACCTTAGTCTGACGGCGGATGGGGCGAAGGTCCCGATAGGGCTTGCAAAAAGCCCGACATTAGCGTTTTAGCACGGACCAGTGTTGACGCTTGCGTCGCAGAAGCGATCTGATGTCGTTGTGGAGACACTGTCTCAAACACAATGGCTGGCGAATCTCTCCCGGCTCTTTAGTTCATGCATCCGAAAGCCTGTGAAAAGCCCATGTCTTTACGCGGAAAGTCGATCTCTGTTTCTCTCTGCACTCTGTTTGCGCTGGTGCTTGCCGCAACTCCCTATCGCGTCGAGATTCACGGATCATCGGTAGGGCTTGTTGTACAAACCGCCGACGCTAAAAGCGGGGGGAATGGCAATGGAGGAGGCAACGGCGGCGGCAACGGTAATGGCGGCGGCAATAGCGGGAACGGCGGCGGAAATGGGGGCAGCAATGGCAATAGTAATGGGAACGGGAACGGGAACGGTAGTGGCAAAAGCTCCAGCGGAAAAAGTGCCAAGCAAAGCCAGGACAACACCGATGCTGCGACCAGTTCAGACGATGCGCCGATGGAGGTTGAGCACACCGACGGCATGAGTGAATCCATCCAGAACGGACGCTATGTCATGAAGGATTCAAAAGGGCGCACCATCATCAATCGTAGCGCGACGACGGGCGACCAGAAGCGACTGAAATCCTTCCTGCACTAGACGCAGGATCCGATTGATCTGTCGCGGCAGCTTTGAACTCCAGGGCCGTCATTCGATAACGGATTCGTGGCGGTCCGCAATGGAAGCGGTCACTGATCAGTCAACCAACGAAATGCACGATGCAGGAAATCCCGACCACCGTCGGTGATCGGCTCTCCATGGGCCATCAGCACGTTTACGACTGGCCAATCCAGGATACGCCTGATCGAGGCGCGCGCGGTGGGCCGATCTGTAAAAGCAATGCGAAACTTCCGAGGCACAGACGGTTCAGCCGCTACCATCAAATCCAGTCTTGCGACGATTGCCCGCCAGCCCTTGAACCATTCAGGCTGAAAATGCTGAATAAGATCGGTGAAGAGCACTGTGGCACTCTTGCGGTGAAAAAAGACCGCCTCGACTGTGATCAGGTTGCCCCGCATCACGACCAGATCGATGTCTTCGGCCCAATCCGCAATCGGGGCATCGCCAAGATCGCCGTCAAATTTAAGATCCTTACGCTTTTGCCGCAGACCCGGTGGGGCATAGGCCTTGGCATTTGGATAGGCCTGCTGCCAATCGCCAACGAAGAGATGGTGAAGCGAATTGGGGGCGATCAGGTAGCGCACGTCGCCCAAGCTCTCCACTTCTGCTCGAAGGTCCTCCGTGACAGCCGTCGGCGACCATAGGAAGAGGCCACCATCGGACAATCTGATAATCGCCATGCGCGTGGGGTAGTGAAAGCCAGCGGCGGCCGTGACGGTTGGACCGTCCGCAATCCATATCTCGGGGCCGAATTCTTGAAGAGCGCCTGCCATGTCACACAAGCCTGGTCTTGATTTTAGCCGTTTCTTTCCAGTGCATCGCGAAACACCATCGCTGCTTCCGTGCGGTTTGCAACGCCCAACTTCGTGAAGATCTGGGTCATATGATGCTTCACCGTCTTCTCGTGGAGATCAAGCTTGAGACCGATCTGTTTGTTGCTCAAGCCGGTTGCGACAAGCTGAAGCACTTCGCTTTCCCGGTCCGTCAGTTCGCGGATAAGATCCGCCTTCGCTGGCGCAGCGCCCTGGCCGGAGATCAGGCGGGCGGAAAGGGTCGGCGCAACATAAGTTTCACCTGAAGCCACGGTGCGGAGAATCTCGGCCAGCGTTCTCGATCCGACACCCTTGAGCACATATCCCTTCGCACCGCTTCTCAGCGCCGTCGTTACATCGTCACTTGCTTCGGAGACGGTCAGCATCACGATTTTCTGGTCTGGCACATGCTCGAGGATCAGCGGGATCGCTTCCAGTCCCCCGCCGGGCATGGAGATATCCATCAACAGAACATCCGGGCGCGATTCTGCAACTATGCGAACGGCGTCGTCTTTCGTGCTGCCTTCGCCCACGATCGAAAAACCGCCGATCTCGACGAGGCTGCGAACGACGCCTTCACGAAACAGCGGATGATCGTCGATGACCGCCAGGCTGATTGCTGTCGTCATGTCTGTTCCATTTCCATCGCGCTGAGCGACATCCGAACGATGGTTCCATCCTTGGAGGAACTGAGCTCGAAGACGCCACCAACACTTTCTACTCTTTCCCTGAGGCCCGCCAAACCGAGACTGCTCTCAGGAATACCTGCCGGATCGAAACCTGGCCCATCATCTGATACCGCAATCGTGACGTGTTTGCCATCGGTACTCTGGTCAACCTGCTGCGCTGCGCCGTCGCCGTGACGATAACCATTGTTCAGAGCTTCTTGGACGAAGCGATATATGCAGATCTTGGCGGAGGTCGATAGCTCCTGCGCGGTGTCGGAAAAGGACAGGCCGACCACGGTTCCCGTTCGCTGCTCGTGGGCGCGAACCGCGCGTTGCAGCAGCTCCGGGAGGTTCGCCGCCTCGATCTGCGGCAGGACGAGCCCACTGCAGATGCTTCTGATCTCCGCCATGGCGTCGTCGAGGCTCGATTTGATTGCGGCAAGCGACAGCTCCCGTTCTCGCACCGGCGCCGCCGGATTTGCCAAGGCCTCACTATCGAGTCTTAACGATGCATATGCGACGAGCTGCGCGGGGCCGTCATGCAGATCAGCGCCGATGCGCCTGAGGTAGCTTTCGTTCAGGGCGGCAGCGCGTTGCGAGGCTCTTTGAACGCGGGTGCGCAGGATCTCGTTCTGCTGCAGGAGAGCCGACAATTCGCCGATACGTGCATTGAGTGCGCCGCGCTGGCTTTCGATCGTTCGGCTGCCACGAAGGACGATCATCGAGAGGATAAGAAAGAAGGCGAGGGTGAACACGCCGACGGCCAGCCAGCTTCGGAAGCGTGCCTGGTTCAAGCTGCGCTGAAAATCATACGCTACTTCGTGGAATTCCGAGACCGCGACAACATCGCCCGACCAGGGCTGGAGGACCGGATTGTAAATCTCCAGGAGCGGCTTGCCGCTGTCGCGCTCTGCAACGCTTTCGACGCCGTCGAGCTGATTGAACTGCGCCATCATCGTGCCGGAAAATGCCGCCTTCAGATCATCGCTCAGCGGGAACTGCTTTCCCATCAGGTTCTTGTCATTGGAGTAGAGAACAGTGCCGTCGCTGCGCCAGAGGCGAAAGGACATCAGGCGGCTGCCAAGCGCGCCTTCGCCGAGCGTCTCATCCAATGCACGCGTTACCGTATCGTCCAGCATCTTGGTTGTCTGCATGTCCGGCAGAAGCGGCGCGATGACGCTGTCGACATAAAGAGCAGTACTGGCGGCAGAGTTGCGCGTGACGGCATCTTCGATGAGGCTGGTGACGACGGCGCCGACGACAAGCATGGCGCAGGCGGCAACGAGGCCTCCGATCAGCAGGAATTGTCGTGCCAGGGATTGGGAGTTCCAGCCGGCGATCAAGCGAACCGGCGACAGCAGTGATTTGAGGTTTGTCTGCATGTCTGGCTACTTTCCGCGATGATCATTCAAATGCCGGCAGATCTCCGGATTGATGCAAATTCCCATCGATCGTGCCCCCTGGACTTTCGGCCATCGGCAATCAGGCTAAGGTCTGATCCCCTGAGGCATAGGTCCGTTCCCCGTGGAAACTTCTATTTCCAGCAATATTATGACGAGCAGCATGATTGCTCATCCCGCGTGACAGTTGCAACGCGTGACGGAAGCATAATCTGGAATAAGAGGAATATGCAGATGAAATTCAGTTCAGCCTTTGGAACGACTGTTGTTGCCTTGGCATTGGCTGTCGCTCCGGTAACCAGCGGCGGCTTCGGTTTTGCAAACATGGCCTACGCCAAGGGCGGCAACGGCAATGGAGGAGGCAATGGCGGTGGCAATGGAAATGGCGGAAGTCACGGCAGCAGCAATTCCAGCGATGGAAAATCCAGCGCGGCACAATCGGACGATAGTGATGGAAGCGTCGGGAGCCTGAAACATGCGACACATTCCTCAAAGTCCGCGGCTACAAACAGGAAACTCGAAAAGACGAGCTCCACGAAAGTGAAGACGGCGGCGGCGGAGCTTGGCAGCCTCAATTCCCTGAAGCGGAATTATCATGCCTATATGAATTCGAAGGATCCGAAGATGGCGGCCATCAGGGCCTATGTCATGGATTATGCCGAGTTCGAGCTTAAGAACGGCACCAATGCCGTGCCGACCGACCCGGCGCTTGGTGACGAGGCGTTGCGCTCGGCTTTGGCGCAGGCGTCGAAGACAGGTGTCGTGACCGACAAGACGCTGGCGGAAGCCAAGAGTATCCTGGGTGTTGGCCCTGCTGTCGGGAAAATAGATCAGGTGCGCGACGCGCTGGAGCAATCCACAGCCACAACGACATCTGCGAACTGAACGTCTTTATGGAAAAGCAGAGCCGGCAATCGCTGATCCGCGATTGCCGGCTTTTCTGTATCAGGCGGCCTGGCGCACCTTGGAGGGGCGGGTGGCGGCGGCCCTTTCGACCATGGCGGTGACTTCGGCGCGGCGGGCGCCGGACAGCGGCAGACGCGGCATGCGGACACGCTCGGAGCCGCGGCCCATGATCTGCTCGGCAAGCTTGATCGACTGCACGAGGTCATGCTCGGCATCGAGATGCAGAAGCGGCATAAACCAGCGATAGATCTTACGGGCCTCTTCCCAATCGCCACGTTCAGCGGCGGCGACGAGCTGCACCGATTCCTGCGGGAAGGCGCTGGTCAGACCGGAGACCCAACCCTTGGCGCCAAGCATCAGACCCTCGAGCGCGACATCGTCGAGACCGGCGAAAATATCGAAACGATCACCGAAGGCATTGATGAGATCGGTGAAGCGACGTGGATCCGGCGCACTTTCCTTGACGGCCTTGATGTTCGGCACATCGGCGAGCGCCTGCAGCACGTCGGCGCCGATATTGACGCGGTAGGCCGGCGGGTTGTTGTAGAGCATGATCGGCAGCGAGGTCGCTTCGGCGACCGTGCGGAAATGCGCGATCAGCTCCTCCGGCTTCGGCACATAGACCATGGCCGGCAGGAGCATCAGGCCATCCGCGCCAAGTTTCTCGGCATCGCGGGCATAGGCGACGGCGCGACGCGTATCGAGCTCGGAGACGCCGGTGACGACGGGAACGCGGCCGTTGACCACCTCGACGGCGGCCTTCAGGATCGTGCGCTTTTCCTCAGGGTCGAGCGAGTTGTTCTCGCCGCAGGTACCCATGACGATCAGCCCGTTGACGCCGTCATTGACCAGCGCATCCTGAACGCCCTGCGTGGCCGGGAGGTCCACGGACAAATCTTCCTTGAACTGTGTCGTTACGGCGGGAAATACGCCCTTCCATCCAGTCGTCATCGCTTGATCCTCATTAAAAGCTGATGGCGTTATATACAAACTGTCGACAAAGCTCAAGAAGGGGGCTAGAAAAGTTTCGGGAAGGGCAGGCGGTCTTGCAGAGACCTGCCAAAACGACATACGAAGATGCGGGTCGCGAGGGACATCCGAATGCAGAATGATGCGGAAAATGTGCGCGTGCGCGGATCGGGCACACAAAGCGTCTATGCCGCACTGCGCCGGGAGATCCTGTCTATGGCGCTCGAACCCGGTAGCCCGCTCGACGAGGTGCGGCTGTCGGAGCGCTTCAAGATGTCGAGAACGCCGATCCGCGAGGCGCTGTTGCGACTTGTTGCCGAGGGGCTGGTCACGACCCTGCCAAACAGGAACACGATCGTGGCAACGATCGATTTTGCCAGCCTGCCCACTTATTTCGAGGCGCTGACGCTGATGTATCGCGTCACCACGCGGGGCGCAGCCCAGCGGCGGGATGCCGGGATCATGAAGACCATCCGCGCCCATCAGCAGGATTTCGCCGACGCCGTCCTTGCTCGCGATGCCTATGCGATGATCGAAGCGAACCGCGAGTTTCACGTCGCGATCGCCGAGCTTGCCGGCAATGCCTACTACACGACGTTTTTCGCCCGCCTGCTCGACGAAGGCCGGCGCATCCTTCGCCTCTATTATTCGGCATTCGATGATCGCCTGCCGCGCCAGTATGTCGATGAGCATGAGGAGATGATCGCCGCGATCGAAGCGGGCGATGTCGAGCGCGCCGACCGGCTGGCGATCGATCACGCCGCCCAGATTGTTCGGCAGATCCAGGACTATGTTGCCCGCAACTTGGACAGGCCGGTGGCGATCCCGTTGTCCTGAAACCTCGCGACGAAAAAACTCTCATCTCCGCCTCTCGATCGAATGGATTGGAAAACCGCATGTCTTGGCAGCATCCCGTACCCCGTATAACTCAGGACGAGAGGCAGCTTCGTCTCTTGAAACTCCGCCAGGCGATCGAGGCTGAGGGCTTGTCCGGCGTGCTGCTCGGGCCGACCGAGAGCCTGCGTTATTTCACGGGGCTGGTCTGGCATCTGAGCGAGCGGTTTCTCGGCGCGCTCGTTACCCCGACCGAGCTTTACTACATCGTTCCAGGTTTTGAGCGCAGCCGCGTGGAGACGCTTCCGCATTTGCCCGGAGATATCCTGGTCTGGCAGGAGGAGGAAAGCAGCGTCGCTCTGATCTCCAGCCTTGTCGGCGGCTCCGGCAAGCTTGCTCTCGACGATGATCTGCCGCTTTTCTTCTACCACGCGCTGGCGGCGGAAATCGGCGTTGAAAGGCTGACGGATGGTGGGCGGCTGACCCACGATCTGCGCCGAATCAAATCTCCGGCTGAAATCGCGCTCATTCAATATGCGATGGACCTGACGCTCGATGTCCACAAGCAGGCACATGCGCTTCTGAAGCCAGGGATAAAGGCATCCGAGGTGGTGGATTTCATCGACCGGCGGCATCGCGATGCCGGGGCCGATGGCGGCTCGACCTTCTGCATCGTCTCCTTCGCCACGGCGACATCGCTTCCGCATGGGGCGGATGGCGACCAAACCCTTGCCGATGGCGACGTCATTCTGGTCGACACCGGTTGCCGGCTCGACGGCTACCACTCGGATATCACCCGAACCTATACCCTGGAGAGCGGTCACAAGGAATTCGAACAGGCTTGGGCGATCGAACGCGAGGCGCAACAGGCCGTCTTCGACGCCGCCAAGTTAGGAGCTGCATGCTCAAGCCTCGATGACGCGGCTCGCGCGGTGCTTGCCAAGCATTCTCTCGGCCCGGACTATCGCCTGCCGGGATTGCCGCATCGCGCCGGCCATGGGCTCGGCCTCGAAATCCACGAAGAGCCCTATATCGTCCGTGGCAATGTGACACCGCTTGCCGCCGGCATGGTTTTCTCCAATGAGCCGATGATCGTCTTTCCGGAAAAATTCGGTATCCGGCTGGAGGACCACATCTACATGACGGAAGATGGCGCGCGCTGGTTCACCAAGCCGGCGAAAGGGCCGACTGAACCCTTTGCCGATTAAGAAAAGCCGTCATTGTGGGCGGTCTGAGCAAGGTAACCCCTAGCTCAGACCGCCCGTTTGCCGTCTTCGTCGAACACATGCAGATGCTGCGCCGGGAACGATACGTTCACTTGCGGACCCGCGCTCAGCGCCTCGCGATTGAGCGTGAACACCTTGAATGGCAGGCCATGCAGCGACAGGTGCAGGATGATGCCGAAGCCGGTTGGTTCGATCAGCTCCACATCGGCGCTGAGATCGGTACCATCCGTTGACAGAACCACATGCTCGGGCCGAATTCCAACCGTCGCCTTGGCGCCGGCGGGCAGGTTCAGCGGTGCCGGTAGCGGGACAATGGTTCCGTCCTTCAGCTTCATGCCGCCGGTTTCATAGGTCGCGTCGAGGAAATTCATCCCCGGCGAGCCGATGAAGCCGGCAACGAAGAGGTTGGCGGGGCGGTCGTAAAGTTCGAGCGGACTGCCGACTTGCTGCACCACCCCGCCATGCATGGCGACGATCCGGTCCGCCAGCGTCATTGCCTCGATCTGGTCGTGCGTCACGTAGATCGAGGTCGCTTTCAGGTCGCCATGCAATTTCTTGATTTCGGCGCGCATCTGTTCGCGCAGACGTGCGTCGAGGTTCGACAGTGGTTCATCGAAGAGGAAAGCCTTCGGCTGGCGCACGATGGCGCGGCCCATGGCAACGCGCTGACGCTGGCCGCCCGAAAGCGCCTTAGGGCGACGCTCGAGCAACGGGTCGAGGCCGAGCTTCGATGCGACGGCTGCGACGATGCTCACAATCTTGTCCTTCGCGACTTTCCGAAGCTTGAGGCTGTAGCTCATATTGCCGGCGACATTCATGTGCGGATAGAGCGCGTAGGACTGGAACACCATGGCGATGTCGCGGTCCTTCGGATGCAGTTCGTTGACGCGCTTGCCTGCGATGCGAACCTCGCCGCCACTGATGTCCTCGAGACCGGCGATCATCCGGAGCAGCGTTGACTTGCCGCAGCCCGACGGCCCGACGAGAACGACGAACTCGCCATCCTTGATCTGGAGATCGATGTCGTGCAGCACCTGCACATGGCCATAGGCTTTTCTGACGTTTTGAATATCGATCGATGCCATTTGACTAACCCTTGACCGCGCCGGCCGTCAGGCCCTGCACGAGATAACGCTGAATGAGCAGGAAGAAGAGGCAGGCCGGAATGAGCGCCATGACGCCCGCCGCCATCATCTGTCCGAAATCCACGGAGAATTTCGAAACGAAGGTGAGAAGCCCGACGGGGAAAGTCGCGGCCTGATTGCCGTTGATGAGCATCAGGGCGAACAGTAGCTCGCTCCAGGCCGCCGTGAAGACGAAACCGAGCGTCGCGGCGATGCCGGGCAGCGTCAGCGGCAGGATGATCTGCCGGAACGCGGTAAACTGTGTCGCGCCGTCGATCATCGCCGCCTCTTCCAGATCCTTCGGAATGCCGTCGAAGAAGGACTGCATCAGGAAGGTGGCGAAGGGCACGTTGAACGCCGTGTAGACGATGACGAGGCCGGTCAGGCTGTTGGTCAGATGCAGCGGCGTCAGGATCTTGAAGATCGGTGCCACCAACATGACCAGCGGGAACATCTGCGTCAGCAGCATCAGCGCCACGATCCAGTATTTGGCGCGGAAATTGAAGCGAGAGAGAGCATAACCGGAGAGCGATGCGCAAATCGTCACGGCAATCGCAGTCGATCCGGAGACGATCAGGCTGTTCTTGAAGAATGTCGGAAAGTCGCTGTGTTGCAGCACGAAAGCATAGTGCTCCCATGTCGTGCGCGACGGCCACATGCGGACACCTTCCGTATAAAGCAGGTCGTTCGGCGTGAGGGAGACCTTGAACAGCCAGAAGAGCGGGAAGAGCGCAAAGACGACGTAGCAGAGGATCGCCAGGCGATGCGCGATGGTGGGGAGGATGGATCGTCTCATGGCTCAATCCTTGTTCAGCAGGGTCTGCCGCAGCAGGATGATCAGCATGGAATAGGCAAGCAGCAGCACGAGCAGCACCAGCGCGATGGCCGAGGCATAGCCGAAATCCAGTCGTTTGAAGGCCTGGGTGAAGATGTAGCTCGCAACGATCTGAGTACGATCGGCTGGTCCGCCCCCGGTCATGACGACGATCAGATCGGCGAAGTTCGAGACCCAGACTGTGCGTAGCAACACCGTGATGGCGATGGTTGGAGCGAGGAAAGGAAGCGTGATCGAACCGAAACGCTGGAACCAGCCGGCGCCGTCGATGGAGGCCGCCTCATAGAGATCGCGCGGGATCGCCTGGAGGGCAGCCAGCAGCGTGATCGCAAAGAAGGGAATGCCCCACCAGACATTGGCGACGATCGGTCCCCACATCGCATATTGCGGATCGGAGAGGATGTTGCGGGGCTCGCTCATCAAGCCGAGATCGAAGAGCCAATGGGGGATTGGCCCGATCACCGGATTGAACAGCCAGGCCCAGTTGAGGCCGGCCAAGAAGGATGGGACCGCCCAGGGCAGAAACACCAAAGCCTGCACCAGTGCCCGGCCGAAAAACGGCTTATCCAACAGCAGCGCCAGGATCAGCCCGAAGACGAATTGCAGGAGAACCGAGGCGCCGGTCCACCAGAGCGTATTCTTCAGCGCGCCATAAAAGGCGGCATCTTTCGAGAGATCGCGAAAATGCTCCAGGCCGATAAATCCGCCGGAAAAGGGGTTGAGCAGCTGGATATCGCGAAATGCATAGGAAATGCCGATCGTCAGCGGCACCAGCATGACGGCGATAATGAGGATGAGGGCAGGGGCGCTGTAAAGATAAGGCTCCGCGGCATCGGCAAGACGCTTCAGCCACGGCCTGCGGTCGCGACGCCTATCGGCGGTCATGGTCATAAATCAGTTCCCATTCGCGGCGTTCGGGCGCCGTCTGTGTCGTGTGCGAAAAAACGGCGGCGGATTGCTCCGCCGCCGGGGATGGTCTTACTTCTTGGCGAGGAACTTCTGCTGCGCCTTGGTCAGGTAGTCGGCCCATTGATCGGCCAGATCCTTTGCGGAGATATCGCCGATCAGTGCCTGCTGCGATGTCTTGATGGCGAGCGAATCCTTGAAGAAAGCGAACTCCTCGAGATAGGTCGGCATGACGGTCGGCACCGTGTTCTTGTCAGCCAGTTCCTCGAACCAGCCCTTGAACTGATCGGTCGCATAGAAGGGATCCTTCTCGGCCGAGGTATAGGCCGGTAGGGCGCCGATCTTTTTGTTCCATTCAAGGTTGCCCTCCTTTCCTTCAAGTGTTGCTATCAATTTCCAGGACAAATCTTTGTTCTGACTGGTAGAAAACATCGACCAACCGGCATAACCGATGGTCGGGAAGGACTTGCCGTCCGGTCCCTTCGGGAGTGGCATGACGCCGAAATCGTCCTTGCTCATGCGCTCGGCGATCGCGATCAGGGCATCTGGATCCTGGTCGAGGAAGGCGCAGGTGCCGGAATAGAAGCCGGCGACGACTTCGTTGAAGCCCCAGTTGACGCTATCCTTCGGCGCCAATCCCTTCTTGTAGAGATCGACCATCCATTCGATGCCCTTCGCCCAGCCGGCGCTGTTCATCGTGGAGGTGCCATCGGCGGTGAAATACTTGTTGTCGCCGGCCATGGAGGCGGCGAAGATCATCCAGCCGTTCAGGCCGCCCGGGCCGCCGCGCATGCAGTAGCCGTATTTTCCGGGGAGCTTGGCGACCGCCTCGGATGCCTTGACGAACTCGTCCATCGTCTTTGGTGGTTCGCTGACGCCGGCTTCCTTCAGCAGTTTCTTGTTGTAGAACATGGCGCGAAGATAGAAGCCGTAGGGCAGCATATAGGCCGTGTTCTTCACGTCGCGGCCAAGCTCGAGGGCACGCGGCGTCAGTTCTTTCGTGTTGTCCCACTTGGCGAGGTAAGGCTCGAGGCTTTCGAGCATGCCGTTATTGCCATAGAGCGACAGCCAGGTATCCGGCATTTCCATCACATCCGGCGTATCGCCGGCCGAGACCATGGTCGCGAACTTCTGGAACGCTTCGTTCCAGGGCAGCGAGATGATGTCGACCTTCGTGCCCGGATTGGCCGCCTCGAACTTGCCGACGATCGACTTCAGTGTCTCGGTGCGTTCAGGGCTGGTGATGACTTCGACGAGTTTGAGCGTCGTATCGGCAAAGGCCGTTCCGGCCATCATTGCGGTAAAGAGTGCTGCTGTTATCAGTCTTTTCATGCTCGGTTCCCCCTTTTTAGGTTTTTCTCTGAAGGTTGCAGGTTTTACGAGGCAGCGGCGATCGCTTGCTCGATATCTCTCCACAGCGCCTCGGTTCCCTCGAGACCGACATGGAGACGTACGGACCTCGGGTTGATACCAAAGGTGTGCGCGGAATTCGGTTGTGCCTTTTGCTGAAGCACGACTTCGCCCGGTACGATCAGGCTTTCGTGCCCACCCCAGCTCACGCCCAGTTTGAAGAGCTTGAGATTGTCGGCAAAGGCCCTGACATCGACGCCTTCGCGGAAGATGAAGGAGAAGAGGCCGGAGGTGCCGTTGAGGCCGGCGGGGAGGCGGTTGGCAAGGCCCGGATGGCAGACCTGCTCGACGGCATCGAGCTCCTGCAATCGTCGGGCGATCGTGATGGCGGCGGCTTCATGGGCCTGCATGCGGATCGGCAAGGTGCGCAGGCCGCGGATCAAAAGCCAGGCATCGAAAGGCGACAGCTTGCCGCCGAGATAGGGATAGGCTTCGGCCTTGAGCCGCGCGATCATCTCCTTGGAGCCGGCAACTACGCCAGCGACGACATCGCTATGGCCGCCCAGATATTTGGAAGCGGAGTGGATGACGAGATCGACGCCGAGCGTCAGCGGCCGCTGGAAATAGGGTGTGGCCCAGCTGTTGTCGATCATCGAGACGACGCCGTGCCGCTTGGCGAGCGCTGCGAGCGCGCCGACGTCATGGGCTTCCATCACCCAGCTTGTCGGGCTTTCCATATAAAAGACCTTGGCGCCCGGAAGCGCCTTGGCGACGGCTTCCTCGTCGCGACCGTCCACATAGGTCACCTCGACCTTCATGCGCTTCAGAATGGTGCCGAAGAGGCGGAAGGCGTCGGGATAGACATGCTTGACGGCAACGATCCGGTCGCCGGGTTCGACGAAGCTCAGTACGGCAGACGAAATCGCGGCCATGCCGCTTGCAAAGCCGAGCGCATCCTCGCCGCCTTCAAGTTTTGCCAGCATTTCCTCGAACATACGCACGGTCGGATTGAGGCCGCGCGTATAGATCGGCCGTACCTTCTCGCCACGATAGCAGGAGATCATCTCGTCGTAGCTGGAAAAGGTGAAAAGCGATGTCTGGAAGATCGGCGGCACCACAGCCTCGGCAAAATTGCCGTCGTCATGGGCGGTAATCAGAGAAGCGAGTTCGAACGGCTCTAGCCCGTCAGTCATTTGGACATTTCCTTGATGTCTTCCTCGACGACGTCGAGAATTTTCAGTGTTTCGGCGCGTGCCGCCTCGGGATCCTGGGCGACGATCGCGTTGAACAGCGTGCGGTGAAAGGGGAAGGACCGGCGGGCAAAATCCTGCCGGTCGAAGGGATGCGTCCAGAAGCGCTCGAAGGTTCCGCGCATCTGTTCGAGAAGCTGCTTGAACAACGGATTGTGGCTGGCGTCATAGACGGCAAGATGAAACGCAAGATCTTCCGGGCCGGAAGTGCCCTTGGCGATATGGACGCGCTCCATCTCGTTGAGTTTCTCCTCAATGATAGCGATATCCGCGGTTGAGCGCTTCCTAGCGGCGACCATTCCGGCCTCGCATTCGATGCCGCGGCGAACCTCAAGGGTCTGCAGCAGGACATCACGCAGATGCGTGGTGTCGAGCGACAAAGGCATATGGATGGTCGACTTGGAAACCGGCTTCAGCAGATAGGTGCCGCTGCCCTTGCGGGTTTCCATCACGCCCAGAGCCTGAAAATGCGTGAGTACCTCACGGATCGTCGAGCGACCCACCGAGAGAGCGGCCATCAATTCACGCTCGGTCGGCAGCCGTTGGCCCGCCTGAAGCTCCGACGACTCGATGAAGTCGGACAGCGCGTCGATCACTTGCTGCGTCCGATCGATCGAGGGGAGTGGTGTGAGCATCGCCTTGGTCATCATGACGGCTAAATTGGTCTGACATCTGCTATCAGGTCAATCTCTTTTCCTGTCCGTCACCCTCTTTTTTTAGGGGTGTTTCGATCAAAGCGATGACGTCAGCTCTCTTCAAGAGCGGGAAAAGCACTGATAGAAGGAGGCTGACTTGAGTCCCGGATTGGAAAAGAATGGCTGCGCGAGATCGATATTCACGAAAGCTGGAATGCTCGAAGTGCGGCCATGCCGGCTTCGCGGAAGTTTCCGAAAGCGATGATCGCTCTGGATCCAGCCGGGATTTTAGGATCGACGAGATGCCGCGCGGCTTTTCCACGGAACGGCCATCGGCCGATCCGCGCAAGCACATGATTCGTTGCGGCTGCGGAACGGTATTCCGCTTCGAGCAGAATACCGTCTATGCGCCCGGCGGCGAACCCCGGCGGTAAAGCAGGGAACGAGCCGCGTTTCGGCTAGCGCAATTTTCATAAAAGAAAAAAGGCCCCGCGGAAGCGAGGCCAAGCTTATGCCGCTCCGGGGAAATCGGAAGCAGCGCGGCGTGATGTAGCGCTGCTGTTCCGTGGCGACTAGGTCATATTACGTCATATCGGTACGGCTGACAGAAAAAGGACGCCAGGGAGGCGGTTTTTTCGAAATCGACACTTTTTTTCGCAGACGCAGTCATCTCTAACAGGTGAAGAGAGCTGATCGCCTCGCCTTTTCCGGCAAGGTTTGAGTGTGACAACAAACATGATATCTCTCTTATAAAGTGCATCCATGTTCAGCTAGCGTTCATTTAGCGGAAGGCAAATAGGTAATGGCCGCAACGCCTTGCGGCTGGTTGAGGCTCGACTACTGATAACGCTCACGAGGCCGGTGGTCGGGCCTCTCACGTTCCAAAAGAACATGGATACTCGCATGCGGCTCTTTTACGCTTTGATGGACTGGATATTGAGGCGGCGCCGGGAGCGGACGGATCGTGAGGCGATTCAGTATTCCGCCGATGACCCCTGGGTCATCCAGCAGATCGAGAAATTTGAGCGGGAACTGAAAAAATAAAGCGCCGTCTGCCGATCACTTATGGTGTCGAAAAGCCGATTCGCTTCCGGGGCTGAGGACAGGCTATCATGACGCCTGGGCCACTCTGATGGCGAAAAACCTTACCGAGGACGCGCAATGCTGACACGCCGATCGATGCTGGCAGGAATGAGTGCCGCAGCATTCTCCCGCAAGGTGCAGGCCGCCCCCGTTGCCGCTACGCTTCCGCTTTGGCCGGCAAAGCCACCTGGCAGTGGCGGCCCATCCGATCCGATGACCATTAATGCCTGGGGTGCGATCACCAACATCGCGATACCGTCGATTACCGTCTATACGCCGGCACATCCCAACGGTGATGCCATGCTCGTTGCGGCGGGTGGCGGTTACAAGCGGATTGAAGAGGGCCAGGAAGCGCTTCCGGCGGCCTCATGGCTTAACGATCGCGGTATAACGGCTTTCGTTTTGCGGTATCGGCTTCCGGGGGAAGGGTGGACCAACGGTCCACTCGCCCCGCTGCAGGATGCCCAGCGCGCCATCCGCCTCATTCGAGCCAATGTGAAGAGCTTTCGCATCGATCCGAAACGGCTGGGTGTGCTCGGCTTCTCGGCGGGAGGTCACCTGCTCGGTCTTGCTTCGGCGCGTTCGGCCTTTGCCTCCTATCCTGCCATGGACACGATCGATGCGCTTTCGGCGCGTCCGGATTTCGCGGCGTTGATCTATCCGGTGATCACGCTGCGGCCGCCTTATGATCACACGTCGACCCGGCGCATCTTTGTCGGCGATCACCCCAGCCCCGAGATGAGCGCCATGTGGTCGGTCGACACATATGTCGGCAGCGATTGCCCGCCTATGTTTCTCGTTCAGGCTGAGAATGATCCGATTTCCAATCCGGCCAACACGCTGATCATGCAGGCCGCCTGCGAACGGGCCGGTGTTCCTGTCGAACTGGATCGTCTCGCGAGCGGCGGGCATGGGTTCGCCATGGGTAAGAAAGGCATGCCTTCCGGTGAATGGCCCAGCCTCTTTGCGACCTGGCTGCACAAGACTGTCCGAACCTAGCGGCGAACGGCTACTCCTCAGTCCGCTGGACGAAGCAGCTGTGCCCTTGGGCGGCTGAACGTTTGTCGGCCGCTCTTCCATCCGGCGATCGGAAGGCGGATTTCGCGGATGGCGGAAAGCGGATCGACGGCGTCGAGTATGACGATGTCGGCCGGCGCTCCCGTTTGGAGAGCATAGTCGCGCCGCATGAGGCGGGCGGCATTGGTGGTCACCATGTCGAATGCAGTGGCGATGTCTTCATCGCGGGAAAGCTGCGCCGCATTGGCAAAGAGATTGGCGATCCGGCCAAGCGAGGCATCGCCATAAGGTGTAAACGGATTGAGCACGTTATTGGTCGCGGCCGTAACCGTGACGCCATGTGTGGCGAGGAGCAGAGCAGGGGCTATGCCGCGCGGCACGAGATGATCCCGATCGCGACCGAGCAGGAACATGTCAGTCGCCGGCAGCACAGTAACGGCAATACCGGCGTCGGCCAGCCGCATGGCGACCTCGACGACTTCCTGCTTCGGCATGGCGGAAAGCTTGGTGGCGTGGCCGATAGAAACATGCCTGCCATAGCCGCGCCGCTGCGTCTCGGCGATGACGGCCGGAATGGCCGAGTTCGCCGGATTGAGATCGAAATCGAGATGGAAATCGACGTCGACGCCATGGCGCTCGGCGAGATCGAAAATCCAGCGGATGTGCGCCTGAGGCTCGGGATCGGTATAGGGGCAGCCACCGATCAGGTCGGCGCCGTCACCAAGCGCTTTGTCCAGCATCGAGGCTGTCTCAGGTTCGTTGGTCAAACCCTCCTGCGCGAAGACACAGATTTGGATATCGAGAGCCCAGCGATAATCATGCCTGATTTGCCGCATCGCCTCGAACGATCGGAAGCCGGCACGCGGATCGACCTCCACGAACGTCCGCATCGCCGTCGTGCCGTTGACGATGGCGCTCTCCACCACGCGCGCGGCTCGGGCATAGACATCTTCAATCGTGAAGGCCGACTTCGCCTTCGCCGTTTCGCGCACGGCCTCTTCCAGCGTGCCTTCGCAGATCAGGCAGCGGTCGAGAACACATGCCTTGTCGAGATGGATATGGCTGTCGATGAAGCCGCCGAATGCAAAGCAGCCGCACATATCCTGACGCGGCACATCGGAAACCAGACCGGTTTCGAGCGCGGCGACCCTGCCATCCTTGATGCCGATATCGAGCGGCTGATCGCGGCCGGCGATACGCACGTTCGAAATGACCAGATCAAGCATTATGACGCCTTTTCAATAGACTATAAGAAAATCCGAATGCAAGATCTGATGAAAATCACGCCCGAATGACGGCACCGTTCCTGGCGACGAGCCGGCCGGCCTTATAGACCGAACGCTCCCTAGGAATTGCGACCACCGCTTCGGGTACATGCTCTGCCTTCAGTGTCACAAAATCCGCCTTCGC
Source organism: Rhizobium sp. AP16 (assembly GCF_000281735.1). Taxonomy (NCBI): domain Bacteria; kingdom Pseudomonadati; phylum Pseudomonadota; class Alphaproteobacteria; order Hyphomicrobiales; family Rhizobiaceae; genus Rhizobium; species Rhizobium sp. AP16. The sequence continues at coordinate 142,497 of NZ_AJVM01000067.1, forward strand.
ACCGATCTTCAATCCATAGCCGTCGAGACGCAACGCCTTCGCGCCGCTATCGGTGACGACATCGAAGGCGGCCTTCAATTCGTCGTCGGTATAGAAGCCCGAGCGATAGCCGATCATCATCGCACGACCCAGCATATCGCCATCGCCATAGGGCCACCAGGAATCGCGGATATTATCGCTGCCGCTGAAGACTGTGACGCCCGCCGTGCGAAGCAAGGCGACCGGCGGGAAAGCATGGTTGCCAGGCGCGTTGGTCATGATGGAAACGCCGCTGGCTGCGATCGTTTCGGCGGCACGCTTGGCGGCTTCTACCGGGAGATCGCCGAGCCCGTAGGCGTGACTGATGGCGACATGTCCCTGCATGGAAAGGGCGCGCGTGCGAGAACATATCTGCTCGATGGTGAAAAGGCCGAGCGTGCCGCCGTCGTGAAGGTGGATATCAACATCGACGCCATGCTTTTCGGCGACGCCGAAGACGACGTTTAGATGTCCCTCGACATCACGGTCGAAGCTGGCCGGGTCCAGGCCGCCGACGAGATCGGCGCCCATGGAAATGGCTTCGTCCATCAGTTGCGGAGTGCCCGAGCTCTTCAGGATGCCGCTCTGGGGGAAGGCGACGAGCTGGATATCGATATAGTCGCGATAGTCGTCGCGGACGGCGAGAACGGTTTCCAGCGATTTCAGCCCGACCGATCCGTCGACCATGACATGGCTGCGCATCTGCGTGCTGCCATTGGCGATGCAGAGATCCAGCTGATTGCGGGCACGCTCATCCATGGGGGCGGCCTGCGCCATATTCTGCGCCTGGAATGCGACGCGCTCATGCACATCAAAGCCGTTGGTGCAGGGCTTGTGCGGTATCCAGGCATCGCCGAAAAAGCTGGTGTCGAGATGGATATGACCTTCGACGAAGCCGGGTACCACGAGTGCGCCGCCGAGATCGACGCTCTCGGCAAGAGGTGCCTCAGCACTTGATGGTTCGATGGAGATGATGCGACCGCCTGATACGCCGATATCCTTGAGAGAGCCATCAGCGAGCTTTGCGCGGGTGAAAAGGGTTTCGATCGGGCTCAAATCTATCTCCGTTGGACGTAATGAGGAGGAAGCCCCGAGACCTATGCCGTTGCGTCGGTTTATTGCTCGAAGGCTTCCCTCAGGCCGACGCTCTTGCGCTCGCGCAGATCGAGATCGGCTTCGATATGGGAAATATGGTGAAGCATGAGATGGCATGCCGTCTCGATATCCTTGCGCTCGATGGCGGCGATGACATCGCCATGTTCCGCATGACCGCAGCTCGACACGCTAGACTGGCCATAAAGCGCGATCACCAGGGATGAGCGGGCGACCAATTCTTCCATGAAACGCTGCATGATCAGATTGCCGGAGATCGAGGCGAGCATCAGATGGAAATCGCCGGAGGCCTTGATCTCGGCCCGGCGTGCCGTTTGACCACGCTCAGCCATGAGCCGGCCCTCTTCAAGCAGAAGCTGCTTCAGGTGCTGGATCTGCGAGGGCGTGATCCTCGCCGCTGCTTCCTTGAGAATGCCCGGCTCCACCAGACGGCGAGCGGCGAAGATCTGCCGGGCTTCCTCGGGCGAGGGATAGGCAACGAATGCGCCACGGTTCTTCTCGACGCTGACAAGCCCCTCGTAGGATAGGGCCTGCAGAGCGGCGCGCGCCAGCGTGCGGCTGACATTGAACAGATTGCCGACGTCGCTCTCGGAGAGTTTCGTGCCTGGGGAAAGCCTGCGCTCGACGATCGCCTCGCGAATGGCATCGCGGATCTGCTGGGCGCCGGTTTCTGTGGAATCGCTGGTCGTCTGGAGCGCGTCGGCTGTGGAGTTCATAAGAGCGGATACCTGATAATCGACGGAATGATATCCGCGTTCGCCGCAAAAGTTAAACGGAATTTGTAACAAAAGGAAAGCATAATCGTATACGATCTAGTGCACATATTGCAGACGAAAGCCTATTTCATGTGCAAACATATGTTTGTCTTATATAAGGCACCTCGTTCGCGCCGCGCTGAAACTCCATGATTCACAATAGCTTAGTGCAGCGCAACAGACTTGGCACGCCAGATGCATCGTCCTTCCCAAACAAAAGGAGATACGATGTCGAAAGCGGCAGAGATCGATATAGCGTCCGTTTCGAAGGTCTATGGCACGACGACCGCCGTCCACGCCATCAGCCTGAAGATACCGGCTGGCTCCTATTGCTGCTTTCTCGGCCCCTCCGGCTGCGGCAAGACCTCCACGCTTCGCATGATCGCGGGTCACGAAAGCATTTCGTCGGGCGATATCCGGCTCGGGAATGTCGTCGTCACCGATTTTCCACCGGCCAAGCGCGGCACGGCGATGATGTTCCAGTCCTATGCACTCTTTCCACATCTCGACCTCATCGACAACGTCGCCTTCAGCCTGAAGATGAAGGGCGTGGATAAGGACGAGCGTCGGGCAAAGGCGCTCGAGATGCTGAAGCTGATGCAGATGGAGGCTTACGCTACGCGACGACCGGCGCAGCTTTCTGGCGGGCAGCAGCAGCGCGTGGCGCTCGCCCGCGCTCTGATCACCGATCCCGAGGCGTTGTTGCTGGACGAGCCGCTGTCGGCGCTCGATCCGTTCCTGAAGATCCGCATGCGCGCCGAGTTGAAGAAGCTGCAAAAGACGCTCGGGATCACCTTCGTGCACGTCACGCACAGTCAGGAAGAAGCGATGGCCCTCGCCGATATCATGGTGATCATGAACGACGGCAAGATCGAGCAGGCGGCGTCACCACGCGAAGTCTTCGAGCGTCCGGCAACCGCCTTCGTCGCCCGCTTCATGGGCGATCATAACGTGCTCTCGGGCCGGGTGACGTCCAGCGAGGACGGTGTACTGACATTGACCGCGCCGGAGGGCCAGAGCTTTTCCGTGCGCGGCACCGGCAGGGACGTGGGCGAGCTTATCGATATCGGCATTCGCACCGATCGCGTCCGGCTGGCGTCTGGCTCCGACAAAGGCGTCGGCTTGAACGGCGTCGTTTCCAATATCGAATATCGGGGCGCCTCGGTGAAGATCACCGTCATTGGCGCGGGCAGCGACGACTTCACCGTCATCGCAAGCGACGGCGATTATTTCTCCAAACCCGTATCGGTCGGCGATGCGGTGTCTTTGAGTTGGGCCTTGGAGGACGCGGTCCTCCTCGGTCGTGTTTCCGCATGAATTCCAAGCATCACAAAAAGGGGAACTGACATGACGACTGAGAAGAAGACAACCAAGGCAGCAAAGGGCATCTCCCGCCGCTCGCTGCTGAAGACCGGCGCAGCAGCAGCCGGCGCCATCGCCGGCTCCGGCCTGATCACCGGCTTTCCGACCGTTTGGGCGCAGACGAAGATCACGCTCCGCCAGTTCGGCACCGGCGTTTCGAACATCAATGCCATCGCCGAGAAGTGCAAGGCCGATCTCGGCATCACGCTGGAGATGACGGCGACCGATTCCGACGCCGCCGCCCAGCGCGCCGTCACCCAGCCGAACAGCTACGACATCGCCGACATCGAATACTGGATCGCCAAGAAGGTGTTCCCGGCCGGCGTGCTGCAGCCGATGGACGTCAAGAAGCTGAAATATTACGACAAGATCGTGCCGCTGTTCATCAACGGCAAGCTGAAGTCCGACAGCGTCATTGCCCAGGGAACGGCGCCGCATACGGTCGGCTTCGTCGAAGCGCAGGGTTCGAAGAAATTCGCCAAGGAGCCGACGCAGTGGATGACGATGGTTCCGACCATCTACAATGCCGACACGCTCGGCATTCGTCCCGACCTTACCGGTCGCCCGATCACCAGCTGGGCCGACATTCTCGATCCGGCCTTCAAGGGCAAGACCGCGATCCTCAACATCCCGTCGATCGGCATCATGGATGCCGCGATGATCATGGAAGCCGCAGGCAAGATCAAATATGCCAACAAGGGCAACATGACGAAGGCGGAAATCGACAAGACGATCGACTTCCTGATCAAGACCAAGGGCGAAGGCCAGTTCCGCGCCTTCTGGAAGTCCTTCGACGAAAGCGTCAACCTGATGGCGTCGGGCGAAGTCGTCATCCAGTCGATGTGGTCGCCGGCCGTTGCCGCCGTCCGCTCGAAGGGCATCGCCTGCACCTTCCAGCCGCTCAAGGAAGGCTATCGCGCCTGGGGCGGTGGTCTCGGGCTTGCCGCGCACCTCAAGGGCGCAGAACTCGACGCCGCCTATGAATATATCAACTGGTACACCTCCGGCTGGGTCGGCGGCTATCTCAACCGCCAGGGCTACTATTCCGCCTGCATGGAAACCGCCAAGGGCTTCATGTCGGCCGACGAATGGGGCTACTGGATCGAAGGCAAGCCGGCGCAGGGCGATATCCTGTCTCCGGAAGGCAAGGTCATGGAGAAGGCCGGCGCCGTTCGCGACGGTGGCTCCTTCGAAGCCCGCATGGGTGCGGTCGCTTGCTGGAACTCGGTGATGGACGAAGACCGCTACATGGTCCGTCGCTGGAACGAGTTCATCGCTGCCTAATCGGTATCGCCTCTGCCCATCAAATCCTCTCCCCGTGCAGGCGGGGGGAGGAAGCCGCTAACGGAGAAACCGGACCATGGCGACGATCGCTTCATCAGAAACGGACCAGGCAACAGCAAAACCAAGGCGCAGCTTTCGCGTGCCCTTGGGGCTCGTTTCCTATCTCCAGGCGGCGCCGCTGTTTCTGATCCTCGGCTTCTTTTTCCTTCTACCGATCGCGATGATCGGTGTCGTCAGCTTCTGGGACTATGATTTCGCCAGCCTCTATCCCGCCTTCCTGACCACGAACTATACCGACACGCTGGGTTCATGGGTTACCTGGAAAACCTATCTCAACACATTGAAATTCACTGTCATTGTTTGGTCTCTGACCCTGTTCATCGGCTTCTGGGTCGCCTATTTCCTCGCCTTCCATATTCGCCGCACGTCGACGCAGATGATTCTCTTTCTCGTCTGCACCGTGCCGTTCATGACGTCGAACATCATCCGCATGATCTCCTGGATCCCGGTGCTCGGACGCAACGGTCTCGTCAATTCGACGCTGATCGAGATGGGGCTCATTCCAAAACCGATCGAATGGCTGCTCTACTCCGATTTCGCCGTCGTTCTGGCGATGGTGCATCTCTATACGCTGTTCATGGTGACGCCGATCTTCAATACGCTGATGCGTATCGACCGCTCACTGTTCGAAGCGGCGCGCGATGCCGGCGCCAACGGCTGGCAGGTTCTGTGGAATGTAGTGATCCCGCTTGCAAAGCCCGGCATGGCGATTGGCTCGATCTTCGTCGTTACCCTGGTCATGGCGGATTTCTCCACCGTGCAGGTCATGTCCGGCGGACAGAGCGCCTCCATCGCGCTGATGATGAAAAACCAGATGTCGCTGCTGCAATATCCGGCAGCGGCCGCCAATGCCGTCGTGCTCCTGATCGTCGTCCTTATGATGGTCGCGGCCATCCTGCGCGTCGTCGATATCCGTAAGGAGCTTTGAGATGAACCACGAAAAGCGAACCTTCGAATTCTACGTTCTGGCGATCTTTTTCATTGTCTTCGTGCTGTTTCTCTATGGCCCGCTTTCAGCGATCGTCATCCTCTCCTTCCAGGGGCCTGACGGCGGCCTGACCTTCCCGTTGAACGGCGTCTCCTTGCATTGGTTCGCCAACCTGTTCGAGAAACAGGCGGTCGGCGATTTCGGCGCCTCGTTCCAGCGGTCCTTTATCCTGGGCCTGATGGTCATGGTCGTCACCGTCGTCGTCTCGCTGCTGGCGGGCCTGGCCTTCCGCCGCCGCTTCCGCGGATCGTCGCTGCTGTTCTATGCCACCGTCGCCAGTCTCGTGGTTCCGTCCATCATCATTTCCCTCGGCATCGGCGTCGTCTTCCAACAAGGTGGCTTGCCTCCGGCCTGGTATTCCTCGGCCTTCGGCGCGCATTTGACCTGGACGCTGCCCTTCGGCGTGCTGATCATGTTCGCCGTCTTCAACCGCTTCTCGCCAGCTTACGAGGAAGCTGCGCGCGATCTTGGGGCGAGTTCATGGCAGACCTTCCGCCATGTCGTGCTGCCGATGATCGCGCCGAGCCTGATCGGCGTCGGCCTCTTCGGCTTCACGCTGTCCTATGACGAATTCGCGCGCACCCTGATGACCTCGGGCACCTACAACACGCTTCCCCTGGAAATCTACGGGATGACCACCAACGTCACCACGCCTGTGCTCTATGCGCTGGGAACGGTGACGACTCTCTTCTCCTTCACTATCATTCTCGTCGCGCTCGGTATCATGACCATGCTCGGTCGCCGGCAGGCCAAGAAAAGCTGAGAACATGCGCTTATTGCTGATCAATCCAAACACCACCACGTCAATGACGGAAAAGGCGGCCGTCGCCGCACGCGCCGTCGCGGCCACCGGCACGGAGATCATCGCCGCGACATCGCGCATGGGACCGCCTTCCATCGAGGGATATTATGACGGCGCTCTTGCCGTTCCTGGCTTGCTCAGCGAACTCAAGGAACAACGCACGGCGGGTTATGACGCCGCGATCATTTCCTGTTTCGACGATACCGGACTGGAAGCGGCGCGTGCCTTTTCGGATGTGCCGGTTCTTGGGCTCTGCGAATCCGCCGTCGTGACGGCCGGTTTCCTGGCGCAGCGCTTTACGATCGTCACGACGCTGGAGCGCTCCCGCGTGCTGATCGACAATCTCGTCCGACACTATGGCATGGGTGGACGGGCGAAGGTCAGGGCCTCCGATATCGCGGTACTGGAGCTCGAGGATGGCGCGCCAGAGGCAATCGGCAAATTGCGGGCCGAGATCGAGCGAGCGCTTGACGAAGACGGGGCGGAAGCGATCGTGCTCGGCTGTGCCGGCATGGCCGACCTTACCCGCGAGCTGCAGGAAATCTACGGTGTGCCCGTGATCGACGGCGTCGCGGCGGCGGTCAAGCAGGCCGAGGCGCTGGTCTCGCTGGGGCTCACCACCAGCAAGCGCGGTTCCTTCGCCGCGCCGTTGCCGAAGTCCTTTACCGGTGCGATGAGCGATTTTTCGCCCGTTTGATCCATATTTGACACGACAGCACCTCACTCCTGTCGACGCACCACGCCGACCCTCGCGAGCACCTCGCTGGGGATCGCGTAACGTTGGATAAGATCACGACCATTTTTCAGCCCGCAGATTTCACGCTGGATGAAAAAGGCCCAGACGGCATCGGCAGCTTTGTTCACAAGGCTTTCGCGCTCTGTTGCACTGTGACGTGCCGCGCTCCATGCCTGCAATTCCGCCAGCGCGGTTTCCACCTTTAGCCCGTGGCGCCCAAGGGAACTGGCGCGCTCGGCCATGAGTTCATATTCGAGAACGTTGAAACCGCTATCGGTTGAATGAAACTGCCTGAGAGATTGCGGTGGGCGAACGCTCATCGGATTTATCCTTAGCCTTACCGGGCCGGCGTACCAACGATCTGAAAATATCCCCAGGCGGCGGCAAACACCGCAAGCACGACAATGACGACAAGCAGTTTGCGCAGCCCGGGACGCGGTGCCTTAGGCGGCGGTTTCGGCTTTCGAAACTTGATGACGTTGTCGTTCATGTGTCCTCGGCTATCGAATATCTTCCACTGCCTAGTTCACCCGAATCCTTCCGGGGATCAAGAGAGTTTCCCGTCATTTCGGCACAGGACATCGCGGAACCGGGATACGCTTTTGCTGGCAATCCAACACGGATCGAGCATGCCGCCGATTGGCGACTTCTGAGCGAGATGCTCACGCCGAGCGTGCATGCATGCTTTGCAACTTATTTCCTCACTTGGCCGCGCGAAGAGAACGTCGTTTCTTATAATATATGCAGTCTACGTATTTTATAGACTATTGAAGCGGTGCCGCGGCACCGGTGCGATAATCGGATGACCCCACATGTCCTATCTCTTGAGCCTTCTCGACAAAAGCCCCATCGAAGCCGGTAAGAATGCCACGGATGCGCTGCGGGCAACCGCCAAGCTGGCCATCCGCGCTGAGGAGCTTGGCTATCACCGTTTCTGGGTGGCCGAGCATCATAATATGGCGAACCTGGCGAGTTCCGCGCCCGAGGCACTGATTGCCTATCTGCTTGCCAAAACATCGAAAATCCGCATCGGCTCCGGTGGCGTGATGCTGCAGCATTACAGCGCTTACAAGGTGGCGGAGACCTTCAATCTCCTGTCGTCGCTGGCCCCCGGCCGCGTCGACCTCGGCGTCGGCAAGGCGCCGGGCGGTTTTCCACTCTCGACGCGGGCTTTGCAGATAGCGGTCGACCCGGCGCGCAAACCGAGCTTTGCCGACCAGCTTGCCGACATCAACACCTATCTTTCGGCGGAAGCCCAGGCGGATGCCGCCATCGCCACGCCGCTTCCCTCGATTGCGCCCGATCGTTTTCTGCTGGGCGCCTCCGTCGAGAGCGCCGAGCTGGCTGCGAGCAAGGGCTGGGAGCTGGTCTTTGCCGGTCATCTGAACGGCGACCCTGAGAACCTGCGCAAGACCTTCGAGGCCTATGAGAAGGCAAGCGGTGGCAAGCGCCCGATCCTGGCGCTGGCGGCCTTTGCCGCGGAAAGCGAAGAGCAGGCGCGCGAGCGTGTCGGCGATCTGCGCATCGTCAAGCTTTTCCTTCCGAACGGCCAGACCGTCAATGTCGGCAACGAGGAGCAGGCGGCCGAATTTGCCCGCCAGGCCGGCGTCAGCGATTACCGGACCGAGGAGAAGGTGCCGAGCGTGCTGCATGGCACGGCGCAACAGATCCGCAAGGAGCTCGACGAGCTGCACCGTCGCTACGGCGTCAAGGAATTCATTCTCGACACGCCGGCACTGCCCGCCGCCGAGCGTCTCGCCTCCATCGAGCTGCTCGCCAAGGAGCGGCTATCACTCGCCGCCTGACATTTGCTTTGGAAAGGATTGATCCCATGGCTCAGAAACACGTCACATTCGGCATCATGCTGCAGGGTCCCGGCGGCCATATGAACGCCTGGAAGCATCCGAGCGGACCGGCCGACGCCAGCATCAATTTCGACTTCTTCGTCAAGACGGCGCGCAAGGCGGAGGAGGCGGGCATCGCCTTCGCCTTCGTTGCCGACGGCCTCTATATCAACGAGCAATCGATCCCGCATTTCCTCAATCGCTTCGAACCGATCACGATCCTGTCGGCGCTGGCCGCCTCGACCTCGAAGATCGGGTTGGTCGGCACGCTGTCGACCTCCTACAGCGATCCCTTCACCGTCGCCCGGCAATTTGCCTCGATCGACCTGATCAGCGGCGGCAGGGCCGGCTGGAATGCGGTGACGTCGCCGCTTGAAGGGTCCGGCCGCAACTACAGCCGCGAGCATCCCGAGCACGAACTGCGCTACGAGATCGCCGAGGAATATATCGACGCGATCAAGGGGCTTTGGGACTCCTGGGATGATGACGCCTTTGTCCGCGACCGCGAGACCGGCGTTTATGCCGACAAGACCAAGATGCATCGCCTCGATCATAAGGGCCGCTTCTTCCGCATCGAAGGGCCGCTGAATATCGGCCGCTCCAAACAGGGCCAGCCGGTCGTCTTCCAGGCCGGAGCCTCGGATTCGGGCATCCGGCTTGCCGGCAAGCATGCCGACGCCGTCTTCACCAATGGCGGCCCGATCGAGGATGCGCAGGTCTTCTATCGCCAGCTCAAGGACAGCGTGATCGCGCAGGGCCGCAGCGCCGCGGAAGTTGGCATCTATCCGGGCATCGGCCCCATCGTCGGCGCGACGAAGGAAGAGGCGGAAGCGAAGTATCAGGCGATCCGCAATCTCGTCACCATTGAGGAGGCGCTGCTCTATCTCGGCCGCTTCTTCGATCATCATGATTTCAGCGTCTATCCGCTGGATGATCCATTCCCCGATCTTGGCGACATCGGCCGCAATAATTTCCGTGCCACCACCGACCGCATCAAGAAGATCGCGCGGGAGAAGGGGCTGACGCTGCGCCAGGTCGCGCTCGATTCCGCAACGCCGCGCACGGCCTTCATCGGCACGGCGGAGCATATCGCTGACGAGATCATCCGCTGGGTGGATCAGGATGCCGCCGATGGCTTCATCCTCGGCTTCCCGGTGATCGCCGAGGGCTTCGACGACTTCGCCAAGCATGTCCTGCCGATCCTCACCGAACGCGGCTATTTCGACCCGGTGCTGAAGGGCTCGACGCTGCGTGATCATCTGGGGCTGCCCTATCGCGAAAGCCGCTATGCGGGCGTGAAGGACGAAGTCGAACAGGGAAGGGCGATCCGCGCCTAAGGCGCGGGCGAGCAAGCCATGAACGTCATTTCCCAGCATCATCGACCGGCGGACGACATCGAAAAGGGGCTGGCCTCTTTCATCGACGAGATCATCGAGCTTCGCCATGATCTGCACCGTTATCCGGAGCTCGCCTTCCAGGAACTGCGGACCAGCAAGATCGTCGCCTCTCTCCTTTCCTCCTGGGGTTACGAGGTGACGACTGGTGTCGGCGGCACCGGCGTCGTCGCTACCCTTCGGGGCGGCGACGGCGAAAAACGCATCGGCATCCGGGCGGATATGGACGCCCTGCCGATCGAGGAGGCGACGGACCTTCCCTATGCCAGCGATAATCCGGGCGTCATGCATGCCTGCGGCCATGACGGGCATACGTCGATCCTGCTGGCGGCGGCGCGCTATCTCGCCGAGACCCGCCGTTTCTCCGGCGTGCTAACGCTGATCTTCCAGCCGGCCGAAGAGATCGGTGCCGGTGCTCGGAAGATGATCGCCGACGGACTTTTCGAACGCTTTCCGGTTGATGCCGTCTTCGGCCTGCACAATTGGCCGGGTGTGCCAACAGGCCAGTTTGGTTTCGTCGCCGGCCCGGCCATGGCCTCCGTCGACCAGGCCGTGATCCGCATTATCGGCAAGGGCGGCCACGGGGCCGAGCCGCACAAGTCGGTCGATCCGATCCTGGCGTCGGCTTCCTTCATCACGGCGTTGCAAAGCGTCGTGTCGCGCAATGTCGATCCCCAGGATATGGCGGTCGCCACCGTCGGTTCGATCCATGCCGGCTCCGCCTCGAACGTCATCCCGGAAAGCGTCGAGCTGAAGCTGACCATGCGCGCCTTCAGCGAGACGGTTCGCCAGCAATTGCAACAGCGTATTCCCGCACTTGCCCGCGCCCAGGCCGAAAGCTTTGGCGCACAGGCGGACGTGCATTATCGCCTCGGCTTTCCGGCCCTCATCAACCATCGAGATAAGACGGATTTCGCTCGCGCGGTCGCACTGGAGGCCTTCGGTGAGGCGCAGGTCGCCAAGGATTTCCGGCCGCGTACCGCAAGCGAGGATTTCGCCTTCATGCTGCTGGAGCAACCGGGCAGCTACCTCTTCGTCGGTAACGGCGACAGCGCTCCTCTGCACAGCGCCCACTACAATTTCGACGACACGATCATAGCGCCCGCCGCCCGCTACTGGGTGCGGCTGGCCGAGACCTTTCTTTCATAGTGACCACAACAGGACGGCTGATGAGATGAGTGACAGCTTTCTCTACACGACCCCTCTCGACCCGCGCGCCAAGCCGCTGATCGACGAGCTGATCCACGAATATGACAGCCGCTACGGCAACTATTTCAGTGCCGAGGGCGCGGCGGCCGAACTCAATCGCTATCCGCCCGAGTATTTTGCACCACCGGACGGCAATTTCCTGCTTCTCATCCGCGACGGCGAAACCATCGGCGGCGGTGCGTTCAAGCGCTACGATAAGCGCACTGCCGAATTCAAGCGCATCTGGACCCGTCACGATCTGCGCCGGCAGGGGTTGGCACGCAAGGTTCTTGTCGAGCTGGAATCACAGGCGGCCCGCCAGGGCTATTCCCGCATCTATCTCACCACCGGCTTTCGCCAGCCGGAGGCCGTCGGTCTCTACCTTGGCTACGGCTACACCGCGCTGTTCGATCAGACCGTCGATCCGGAAATCCACAAGACGCTGCCCTTCGAAAAGGATGTCAGCCATCTGATTGAGCCGGAGCTGCGGGTGGCCGGTGGCAACAGGTGAAAGCGGCAACAGACCGATAATCCATAAAAGGGAAATATCATGGCACTGACGACAGATTTCGCCGGGATCGATCCCGGTAGCCGGATCGCCGATCAAAAGCAGGATCATTCCCGCTACCGGATCGTGCCGGCGCGTCATCCCGCCCGGCTGGCGGGCACCGTTTTCGCCGCTGTCGTCATCGCCGCCGTACTCTATTCCACCTTCACCAATCCGCGCTGGGGTTGGGGCGTCTTTGCCGAATGGTTCTTCGCCGAACCCGTTCTCGTCGGCCTCGGCAGGACGCTGCTTCTGACCGTACTGGCCGCCATTTCCGGCTCGATCCTCGGTACGGCGCTGGCGCTTGCCCGCGTTTCCAAGTCGCCGCTGCTGTCTGGTCTCTCCTGGGGCTATATCTGGCTGTTGCGCTCGATCCCGATGATCGTGCTGTTGCTGGTGCTGAACAATCTCGGCTATCTCTACGAGACCATCAAGATCGGCATCCCCTTCACGGACACGGTCTTTATCGACTATCCGACAGTGCAGCTGTTGACGCCCTTCGCCGCCGCCTTTCTGGGACTGACGCTCAATCAGTCGGCCTTCTTTGCCGAGATCGTGCGTGGTGGCATCCTCTCGGTCGATCAGGGGCAGTTGGAGGCGGCGTCCGCCCTTGGCCTGTCGCGCCGCCGCCAGGCCTTCCGTATCGTCTTGCCGCAGGCCATGCGCTCGATCCTGCCGACCGGCTTCAACGAGATCATCGGACTAGCGAAGAGCACGTCCATGGTCTACGTGCTCGCACTGCCGGAACTGTTCTATACGGTCCAGGTCATTTATCGCCGCAACCTCGAAGTCATCCCGCTGCTGATGGTAGCGACCGTCTGGTATCTGATCATCATGACGGTGCTGTCGATCGCGCAGTACTATATCGAGCGCTATTTCTCCAAGGGTGCCGTGCGCAACCCGACGCCGCTCCCGTTCCAGGCCTTCTTCACCAGCTTCCGGCGCCCTCTGCCATTGCTTGGGGCAACGACAGATGTCGTGCGCAAAACCGGCTTCAGCGATGTGGCAAGCCTCAGGGCGTCCGGCGGTGCCGTGCGTATTCACGGCATTTCGAAGAGTTTCGACGCTCTGAAGGTGCTCGACAATGTCGAACTCAATCTTCCGCCCGGCAGCGTCACCGCCATCCTCGGCCCCTCCGGCTCCGGCAAGTCGACCTTGCTGCGCGCCATCAATCATCTGGAGCGAGTCGACAGCGGCTTCATCTCGATCGACGGCGATTTTATCGGCTATCGGCAGAAGGGCGACACGCTCTATGAGCTGAAGGAGAAGGACATTCTCAAGAGCCGCGCCGATATCGGCATGGTCTTCCAGAGCTTCAATCTCTTTCCACATCTGACCGTGCTCGAAAACCTCATCGAGGCACCGATCCAGGTGCGGGGCGTCAGCCGCGAGGAAGCCGTGCAACTGGCGCAGGAACTACTCGCCCGCGTCGGCCTCAGCGACAAGATCAACGCCTATCCGCGACAGCTTTCCGGCGGCCAGCAACAGCGTGTCGCCATCGCCCGCGCACTGGCGCTGCGCCCCAAGGTGCTGCTCTTCGACGAACCGACCTCGGCGCTCGATCCGGAACTGGTCGGCGAAGTGCTCGACGTCATCAAGGAACTCGCCCGTACCGGCACGACGCTCGTCATCGTCACCCATGAGGTCGGTTTTGCCCGCGAGGTTGCTGACACGGTGGTCTTCATCGAAGGCGGCCACATTCTCGAGGTCGGCCCACCATCCAGAATCTTCAATGACGCCGAACATCCGCGCACGCGCGAGTTCCTGGCAAAAGTTCTCTAGCGAAAACCGGCCCCACTTCGCGAAAGGAAGAAAGCATGCGCAACCACAATCCTAGAATGAAAAGAAGGTAAGCTACATGACTGTCTTCAAGAAAACGACATCCCTGGTGGCCGGCGTGATTGCCGTGGCCGTGTTCGGGCTCAGCTCCGCCTATGCAGCGGAAAAGTTCAATCTCAGCCCTGATACGTCAAATCGGATTCGTGCCGAAAAAGACGAAGCTGCGATCAAGGCGATCGCGCCGGACTTCAAATTCGTCAACCCTGGCAAGTTCACGGTGGCGATCAACCCCTGGGATCCGCCGGTCGCAACCTATGCCACCGACGCCAAGACGGTGGTCGGTACCGATCCCGAGATCGCACAGCTGCTCGCGGATTCGCTCGGCCTGCAGCTGGACCTTGTATCAGTTGCCTGGGAGGATTGGCCGCTGGGTGTCTCCTCCGGCAAATATGATGCCGTCGTCAGCAATGTGACCGTCACCGAGGAGCGCAAGCAGAAGTTCGATTTCTCCACCTATCGCAAGGATGTGCTCGGCTTCTACGTCAAGGCCGACAGCAAGATCACCGCGATCAAGGAGCCGAAGGATGTCGCCGGCCTCAAGGTCATTACCGGCGCCGGCACGAACCAGGAGAAGATCATCCTGGAGTGGGACCGCGAGAATGTCGCTGCTGGCCTGAAGCCGGTCGAGGTGCAGTATTACGACGACCGCGCCGCCGCCGATCTGGCGATCCAGTCGGGCCGCGCCGACGTCGAGTTCAACCCGAACGCCACGCTCGCCTATAGCGCCTCCATCAAGGGCAGCACCAAGCTGGTCGGTACTCTCAGCGGCGGCTGGCCGCTGACGGCCGAGATCGCGGTCACGACGCGCAAGGGCGCTGGTCTTGCGGATGCGGTCACCATCGCGCTCAACGACCTGATCAAGGACGGCAAATACGGTGAGGTGCTGAAGCGCTGGAGCCTCACTTCAGAGGCCATCGACAAGTCGCGAACCAATCCGCCCGGCCTGCCGAAGAGCGGTTCGTAATCGGTTCGGAAGTGACAGACGGCCGGCTCCGCGAAAGCGTGAGCCGGCCTTCATGAAGATAGAATATGGAGACTATTATGACAGGCATACCGGCCATCCGGGCATGTTCATTCGTTTTGATGATGACGGCGCTGACGTCTTTCGGCACGGCCCGCGCCGATGATCTGAGTTTCGACCTGAGCCCGGAGCAGCCGGGCCGCATTCATGTCGAGCGGGACGAAAAAGCCATCGCCGCCATCCCGAAAGGTTTCACGTTCGTGACGCCCGGCACGCTCACGGTTGCCGTCGCGCCAGGCGGCCCGCCGCTTGCCACCTACGCGACAGACGCCAGGACCGTGGTTGGTGCCGATCCGGACATCGCCACTGTCATCGCCGACAGCCTCGGGCTGAAGCTGGAACTGGTGCCGGTTGCCTGGATCGATTGGCCGCTAGGCCTCACCTCAGGCAAATATGATGCCGTGATCTCCAATGTCGGCGTCACCGAGCAGCGCAAGGAGAAATTCGATTTCTCCACCTATCGCCAGGGCCTGCACGGCATTTACGTCAAGTCGGACAGCAAGATCGGCTCGATCAAGGAGCCGAAGGATGCGGCGGGCCTCAAGTTCATCGTCGGTGCCGGCACCAATCAGGAACGCATCCTGCTCGAATGGAGCAAAGAGAATGTCGCCGCAGGGCTGAAGCCGCTGGAGCTGCAATATTATGACGACGATGCTGCGAGCTTGCTGGCACTGGCGTCCGGTCGCGCCGATGTGATCGTCCAGCCGCATGCGCAGCTCGTCTACATCGCCGCGCGCGACAAGAACATCAGGAGCGTCGGCACACTGAGCGCCGGCTGGCCGGATCGTTCCGATGTCGCTGTGACCACGCGCAAGGGGAGTGGCCTGGCCTACGCCTTGACCGTCGCCACCAACGACCTGATCGCCAACGGCACCTACGGCAAGGTCCTCGACCAATGGCATCTGGCGGAGGAAGCCCTCCCGAAGTCGGAAACCAATCCGCCCGGCCTGCCGAAATATTGATCGCCAGAACGCGTAAATGGGAGTGATGACATGAGCGGCCGCAAGATCTCAATCAACCATATCGGCTTCCTGACCCCTGGAAACTATCCCGACGACGATCCGCTGGCGGGATTGGAACAGACGCTGCAGCAACTGCGATATGGCGAGGAGCTGGGCTTTGACAGCGCCTGGGTCCGGCAGCGGCATCTGGAGCCCGGCATTTCGTCGGGTAGTGCCTTCCTGGCGGCTGCAACCCAGCGAACCAGCCGGATCCAGCTGGGCACGGCGGTGATCCCGATCGGCTATGAAAGCCCTTACCGGCTGGCCGAGGACCTCGCCACCGTCGATGTCCTGTCGCGCGGGCGGTTGAACGTTGGCGTCAGCGCCGGCCGGCCGCTGCATGCCGACCTAATCGCGCCGCTGGTCTTCGACGGTGACTGGGAGAGCAATGATTTCTCCCATGATCGCGTCTTGCGCTTTGCCGACAATCTGCGCGGCACTCCTCTTGGCGACGAGCAGACCTTCATCAAGACGCCCTTCGGCCCGATCCGTCCGCGCCTGCAGCCCTATGCCAAGGGGCTGATCGATCGGATATGGTATGGCGGCGGGTCGCAACGCTCGGCCGAATGGGCCGGCCGCAACGGCTTCAACCTGCTGACCGGCAATGTGATCACGGGCGAGGGAACCGACGACTTCCTCATTGCTCAATCGCGGCTCATCGAGACCTATCGTGCAGCCGCAAGAACCCGGGACCGCATCGCGCTCGGCCGCGTCATCGTGCCGTTCGACAGTGCTGATGCCGCCACCCGTCGCCGGTATCAGGATTATGCCGCCGGCCGCTATGAGCGGACACTAACGCCGCAGGGCGAACGGCGAACCCTGTTTGCCCGAGATATCATCGGCACCTCGGAGGAGATCTTGGAGCAGCTCTTCGCCGATCCGGTCCTACCCAAGGTCAGCGAGTTGCGGCTGGAACTGCCTTACGAGTTCGAGCATGAGCAATACCGCCAGATCCTCCATGACTTCGTCACGCGGATTGCGCCGGAGCTAGGCTGGTCAGGCGCGGGCTCGACTGCATCCGGCAAAGACGAAAAACGCTACGCCTGAGCCCGACGCCCGGTTGATCGGTGTCCATTCACGGCGTTTTGAGGCCATTGCCATTCAAAAGCCACAAAGCTGCCAAGTCTGGCAACAGTACAGACAAGTTCAGACTTCGTCTTCGCCACCCGTCGGGCAGCACGTCCGTGACAACAGCTTCTCCATGTTGAGGAGCTGTGCTTCCCGAAACGGGTTTTTCCAAGGACCTGAATGAGAAGGTTCGCCGCGACCAAAGCAGAATTGCGAGGTTCAATGCGATGCACTCCATCCCAGACCGTGCTTCAGTTTCCATCATCATCTCGAACTACAATTACGCACGCTTCCTCCGCCGCGCTGTCGGCAGCGCGTTGGAGCAGGACTACGACAATGTGGAGCTCATCGTCGTCGACGATGCCTCTACCGATAACTCCGCCGAGGTCATTGCTTCCTACGGATCAAGCATCAAGGCGTGCCTGAAAGAAGCCAATGGCGGGCACGGCGGCGCGTTCAATACCGGTTTTGCCGCAAGCAGCGGTGAGATCGTCCTCTTTCTTGACGCCGACGATTATCTCTACCCGAATGCGGTGTCCGAAATCGTCAATGCTTGGGAAGACGACACAGTCCAGGTGCAATTCCGATTGCACCTCGTCGACGAGGACCAGCAGGTCAAAGATATCTTTCCGCCTTCTGAGCTGCCGTTCGATTCCGGCGACGTCACCTCGAAACTGTTGCAGAGAGGACGTTACCAGACCACCGTCACCAGCGGCCTCGCTTTCAAGCGCACGGTTTTGGAAGCGGTCATGCCGGTTCCGGAGACAGATTTCCGACAGGGGGCCGATGGCTATCTCGTAACCGTGGCGCCTCTCCATGGAAAGGTAACGTCGATCGAGACCTGTCTCGGCGCCTACCGCATTCATGGCGCCAATCATTCGGTCTTCGCGGAGAAGCTCGGCCAACGCGCACGCTGGCGCATGGAGCATGATTTTCACCGTATGGATGCTCTATCGGATCAGGCCGCCGAAGTTGGTCTGACAGTGCCGCAGGACGTCAACCTCCATGATCCCGTCCATCTGGAAGAGCGTCTGGCGTCGCTCTGCATGGATAGCTCGAAGCATCCGATGACCAGCGATTCCAGATTTACCCTCGGCACCGCCGGCGCCGTGGCCAGTATGGAAATGAATGCATCCCTACGCCGCCGCGCGGTGCTCGCGGCGTGGTTTCTGTCCGTCGGCGTCCTTCCCCGGCGCATGGCGAAAGCAGTGCTGTCGTGGAAGCTCGTCGCCTCGTCGAGGCCTGCCTTCCTGCTGCGCATTTCGAAGACCATCCGCCACGCGGTTGGGTAGGCCAAGAGATAGCGGTGCGGTTGCGCCGCTATCTCGCCACGGCCCTTGCGATCCGCTCCTCGTTCAAGTTCCGATAGCTGGCGCCCGGATGCGGCGCCTGCAGCCGTGGCCCCTTGCCGCCTAGCTTTTCCCGCAGCGTTCCCTGGCGATAGTCGGTCTTGTAGACGCCGCGCTTCTGCAGCTCCGGCACGAGCAGGTTGACGGCATCCTCAAAGCTTTCCGGCGTCACGGCATAGGCGAGGTTGAAGCCATCCACATCTGTATCCTCAACCCATTCCTGCAGAAGATCAGCGACCGTTTCCGGCGAGCCGACGAAGACCGGGCCGAAGCCACCGATGCCGACCCAGTCCGCCATCTCGCGCACGGTCCAGACCTTGTCCGGATCGATGGTGGTGAAGGTTTCGACGGCCGATTGCACGGCGTTGGTATAGCGGTGCCTCAGCGGTTCGTCAGGCGCGAACTGGCCGAAATCGATGCCTGTCCAGCCGGAAATCAGCGTCTGCGCGCCTTCGTAGGAGACATATTTGCGATATTCGTCGAACTTCTTTTTCGCGTCCGCATCCGTCTCGCCGAGGATGACCGTCTGCAGGTTGAAGGCGAGGATTTCGCGCGGATTGCGCCCGGCCTTGGCTGCCGCCTCGCGGACATTGGCGACGTAGCGCTTCAGCACCGGCTTCGACGGTGCGGCGACGAAGATGCATTCGGCATGTGCGCCGGCGAAATCCTTGCCGCGGCTTGAGGCACCGGCCTGGTAGAGGACAGGCGTGCGCTGCGGCGACGGCTCGCTCAGATGAATGCCCGGCACGGTGAATTGCTTGCCGACATGATGGATCGGATGAACCTTTTCCGGATGGGTGAAGATACCAGCCTCGCGGTCACGCACCACGGCATCGTCCTCCCAGCTTCCTTCCCAGAGCTTGTAGCAGACCTCGAGATATTCCTCGGCAAGGTCGTAGCGATCGTCATGCTTCGTCTGCGCCGCCTGGCCGACATTCAGCGCGCCGCTGTTCAAATAGGAGGTGACGATATTCCAGCCGACGCGGCCTTTGGTCAGATGGTCGAGCGTCGAGATACGGCGGGCGAAGGTATAGGGATGCTCGAAGGAAAGCGACGCCGTCAGCCCGAAGCCGAGATGCTCGGTGACATAGGCCATGGTCGGAATGAGCTGCAGCGGATCGTTGACCGGCACCTGCGCCGAATGGCGAAGAGCTGCATCGACATTGCCGTTCAGCACATCATAGACCCCGAGCACGTCGGCGATGAACAGGCCGTCGAACTTGCCGCGCTCCAGCGTCTTGGCGAGATGCACCCAGTAGTCGAGGTCCTTGTACTTCCACGACTGATCGCGCGGATGCCGCCAGAGGCCGGGCGACTGGTGTCCGACGCAATTCATGTCAAAGGCGTTCAGCCTGATTTCGCGGCTCATTTTCTGCTCCTTGTGGGGTCGGAGGTAAGGGCGGGATGTCAGGGATTGGCGCGGCCGAGGCCGTAGGTCAGGGCGAGCGCTCCGACGAGCACGGCGCCCTTGACAAAATCCTGGGTGTAATAGGGGGCGTTCAGCATGGTCAGTCCGTTGAGCAACACGCCGACGAAGACTGCGCCGACGAGGGTGCCAAGCACGTTTGGGCGGCGCAGACCGAGCACGGCAAAACCGATTAGCGACGCTGCGACCGCATCCATCAGCAGCGAACCGCCGGAAGAGACGTCACCGCGGCCGACGCGCGCGGCAATGACGATACCGCCGAGCGAGGCGAGCGTGCCGGATATGACATAGGCCAGCGTCTTCAGCCGCGTCGTGGAGGCACCCGCCAGCCGCGTCGCCACTTCGTTGCCGCCGGTGGCGAAAAGCAGCCGGCCGACGCGGGTCCGCTCGGTCAGCACAAAGAGCACTAGCGCGACCAGGATCATCAGCACGACGGAAACCGGCACGATGCCGAACAGGCTGTAGCGGCCGATCAAGAGGAACTGCGGATCGTAGCTGCCGGCGGCCTTGGAGCCGTTGGGCAGGATCAGTCCGGAGGAGATCGAGCGCCCGGCGGTCGGGATCAGCTGTAGGCCGGAGAGCAGAAACATCATCGACAGCGTCGCCAAAAGATCCGGCACTCTCAACCTGACAATGATGAAGGCGTTGATCAGGCCGATCGCGGCACCGAAGGACAGCACCAGTGGCACGGTGGCGTAGACATCAAGTTGCCAGACAATCATCGCGTAGCTTGCGGCCATGACGCTCGAGGCGGCGACTGCGCCAATTGAGAGATCGAACCCGCCGACGGCAAGCGTCACGGTGACGCCGGCGCCAAGGATGGCGACGACGGAGACCGCTTGCAGGATGCTCATGAGATTGTTGAGGTTGATGAAGGCGGGCTGGGCGGCCGTGAAGCCGATGATAAGTGCCGCGAGCAGGATGAAGACCGCCCCGGAGCGCAGGACGGCGCTGATGTTGGCAAGCCAGTCGATTATCGGATTGACGGCGGCTGCCGCCGTCTCGGCCCGTTCCGCCGGCTGCGGGAAGCTGTCATTGTCAACGGATGTCATGCGGGGATGTCCTCAAGGGTGTCTGGGGTCGGAGCGCTGGCGACAGGGCTCAGGCTATGCCGGTCGATCACGAGAATGCGGTCGGCCACCTCGTAGGCCTCCTCCGGGTCCGAGGTGGCAATCAGCGTGGCGCGATCGCTGCGGCTGCGTATGGCTTGGATGATGTCATGCCGGGCGCCGACATCGACGCCCTGAAAAGGTTCGTCGAGCAGCAGAAGCCGGCTTTGTTCGGCCTCCCAACGCGCCAGCACCACCTTCTGCTGGTTGCCGCCCGAGAGCGTCCAGACGGAGGCGAGGGGACCCGGAGCCTTGATCCGCAAACGGTCGATCGCCTTTTCCGCCTCCTGCCGCTCGCGATTGCCGAAGAGGAAACCATTCGGGTACCAGCGGCGGAGATGCGGCAGGCTGATGGTAGCGGCGACCGAATTGCCGGGCCAGGCGACTGGCATCAGCGAAGAGCGGTGCCGGTCTTCAGCGGCCATGGCGACACCGGCGGCAATTGCCTGTGCCGGATTTCTCGGCCGATAGGGCTTACCGTCCAAGTGCATGTCGCCCCCGACGAGCGGGTTGAGGCCGAAGATCGCGGAGAGCAGGCGGCTCTTTCCCGCGCCGAGCACGCCGGTAATGGCGACGACTTCCCCTTCGCGAAGCGAGAGATCGAATGGGATGGCGTTCGGCACCAGCCGTGCATTGCGCATGTCGAAGACCGGCTTGCCACCGATATCGCGCGCACTTGGTCGTGCCGACTCCAGCTTGCGGCCGATCATCGTCTCGATGGCGGCCGGGAAATCGATCGGGCGCGTGAAGGAGCCGACAACGCGCCCGCCGCGCATGACCAGCGCGCGATCCGCGATCGCACCCAGATCTGCCGTACGATGGGAGATATAGAGGATCGCCAGCCCCTGGCTTTTCAACCGCAGGAGAATATCAAACAGACGGCGGCTTTCCTGCCCCGACAGGCTTGCTGTGGGTTCGTCGAGGATCATCAAGTCCGCCTGATCGGCAAGTGCACGCGCAACCGCCACCAATTGCCGGTCTGCCGCCGGCAGATCGCCGAAGTCCCGATCGAGCGGCAGGGAAAAGCCCGCGACATCCAATATGGCTTGTGCCTCTGCGCGGATGCCCGCGCGCGAAACGAAGAACGGTATCCGGTGATCCGCGTAGCGCGGCAGCAGCAATGCGTCCGCGACCGTCAAACCAGGAGCGCCGACAAGGTCGGTCGATTGATGGACGGTGACGACTCCGGCTTTGGTCGCCTCAGCGGGGGTCGCCGGCGCGAAGCCATGCCCCTTGAACCGGATATTGCCGCCGTCAGCGGCCAGCGAGCCGGATAGGATTTTCACCAGCGTCGATTTGCCGGCGCCGTTTGCGCCCATCAAGGCGACGATCTCACCCCGCTCGATAGACAGCGTCGCATCGGCAAGCGCACGCGTCGAACCAAAGTTGCGCGTCAGATTTTCGACTTGGAGCAGGGGCATGCAGTCTTTTCCGGTTTCACCCGATAATGCCCCGGGGCGCCGCCGAACTTCCAGGCACGCCATTTCCGGGACAAAGCCGGAGATGGAACAAAGAATCTCCGGAAGCGGCAAAATTCAGATCATTTACTCTACTAAAAACATAGAGATTATTTCTAATAGATTGACGCGTCGCCGGGAACCCGTTGCCCATCAGACGACGCTCTCGATTGACTAAAAGGAACGCGACGATGAAATCTCTCGTACGGCTCGCACTGTCGGCTGCCGTCATTCCATTCGTCTTCTTGCAGCCGGCCCATGCCGATGGCATCGCGGGCGCACCGGCCCCCTTCGATAAGGGCGGCGTCAAGCTGGCGTTGATCAGCTATATCTCCGCCGGCGACTTCTTCCAGGCCTATCAGGCTGGAGCGGAGGCGCAGGCCAAGGCGCTCGGCATCGATCTTCGTGTGTTCCCTGGCCGCCAGGATGCAGCCGAGCAGCGCGAGCAGATCCTCCAGGCCGTCAATCTCGGCGTTAGCGGCATCGTCATCGATCATGGCCTGCCGGAATCGCTGGGTGACGTCGTGCAGCAGGCGCTCGACAAGGGCATCAAGGTCGTCGCCTTCGACGTCAACCTCAACAATCCGAAGATCCCCCAGGTCGAGCAGAGCGACCATGAACTGGCGCAACAGGCGCTCGACCAGGTGGTGAAAGACAACGGCAAGAGCTTTGCCGCCGGTTACGTCTATGTCGCGGGCTTCGCCCCGCTCGATCGCCGCAACGAGGTCTGGGAAAAGTTCAAGGCCGCCAATCCCGGCGTCGTTGAAAAGGCGCGTTTCGGCAATGTCAGTGACACGACCGCGACCAGCACTGCCGATCAGGCCAAGGCGGTCTTGACCGCCAATCCGGATATCAAGGTGGTGTTCGCGCCCTATGACGAGTTCGCTCGCGGTGTGAAGCTTGCCGCCGGCGACCTTGGCATCTCCGATAAGATCAAGATCTATTCCGCCGATGTCTCGACAGCCGATATCCAGGAGATCGTCGAGCCGGGAAGCCCCTGGGTCGCGACGGCCGCCACCAATCCCGCCGTCGTCGGCGCGGTTTCCATCCGTGCGGCGGCACTGCAGATCGCCGGACAGGACGTTCCGCACCAGATCACCGTTAAGCCGACGCTTCTGACCCAGGAGAGCCTGCGTGCAGCCGGCGTCAAGACCATCGAGGATCTGGCAGCCAAGATCCCAGCCTTCAGCACCAGCGACGCGGTAACGGCAAGCTGGATTCCAGCCAAGCTGTTCTGAACAGGCAACAGGACTTATGCGGCGGGCCATTTTGGGTCCGCCGCATCATCACTTCAAGTGATCGATGGATCGGGAGTTCGGACATGAGCAAATCCAATGTCGTCTTCGCCGCCAGCCATGGCACCGGACGGGACGCACTATTTTCAACCGCGACGGAGATTTCCGCCGATTTCGCCAAGCGTGCGGCCGAACTCGATCGCGAAGGGTTGCCGCCGCTGAAGGAGATCATCCGGCTCAAGAACTCCGGCCTCCTCAACGCTCTGCATGCGCCGCAGATCGGCGGTGGTGGTTTGAACTGGGTCGATGCGTTGAAGCTGGTGCGTATCATCTCGCGTGGCGAGAGCTCGCTCGGTCAGCTTCTCGGCTACCACTTCGTCAATAGCCAATATATCTATTGGGCGCTCGACGATGCCGCACGCGCCCATGCGCTCGGTGCCGAGACGGTGGCAAAGAACTACTATTGGGGTGCCGCCGTCAATCCGCGCGATCCGGGCCTGGAGCTTACGCGGCGCGGCAGCGCCTACGTGCTCAACGGCCGCAAATCCTTCTCGACGGCCGCCCATATCTCCGACTACATCAACGCCAACGCCGCGCTGGATGGCAAGGTCGCCAGCTTCGCCGTACCGACCAACCGGCCGGGCTACGTCGCCAATGACGATTGGGACAATATCGGCCAACGGCTCTCCGACAGCGGCACCGTCGAGTTCCGCGATTTCCCGGTCTACGAGGAAGACTTCATCGCGCCACCCTCCGAGCCGGATGCACCACCACCGGTGCTTTCTACTTTCAACACTCCGCTGATCCAGCTCGTCTTCGTCAACTTCTACCTCGGCACGGCCGAAGGTGCGCTCGAAGCCGCGCTCGACTATGTGCGGACGACGACCCGGCCCTGGATTACGTCCGGTGTCGAGAAGGCTTCCGATGATCCCTATATTCTTGAGCGTGTCGGAGAGTTCACCGCCGCATTGAAAGCCTCGGCAGCCCTTGCCGACAGCGCTGCCGAAGCCGTCCAGGCCGCCCTTTCGCGGGGCAAGGATGTGACGGCTCGGGAACGTGGTGAAGCGGCGGCGGAAGCCTATGCGGCAAAGGTGCACGCCACCAATGTTTCGCTCGACATCACCTCGCGCGTCTTTGAGCTGACCGGCGCTCGTTCCACCGCGTCGAGCTACCGGTTCGACCGCTTCTGGCGCAACGTCCGCACGCACACGCTGCACGATCCGGTATTCTACAAGGCCAAGGAGGTCGGTGAGTTCGTCTTGAACGGCAAGATCCCGACCGTCAGCCTTTATAGCTGATCACCATCCTCCCAAGATGCATGAAGAAAGGCCCGTTCCGGTTTCGGAACGGGCTTTTTCGTTGGGAGCTTAGAGAAATTCCAGGAAAAGTGCGTAGCGGTTTTCCGTCCGGAATTGCGTAAAAAAGGCTAAAGCGCACCGTTCTTCGGTGGCGTCACGTCGTTCAGATAATAGTTGCCGACGACATGATATTTCCAGCGCACGGGATCGTGCAGCGTGTGGGTGCGCGCATTGCGCCAATGGCGGTCCAGATTGAGCCCAACGCGGACGGACGACGTACCGGCCAGTTCGAACAGCGTGTTCGACGCCTCCAGTGCGATCTCCGTCGTCAACACCTTGGCGGCCGCAACAGCAAGCGTCGCCGCCACGACATTGGCTTCGCTCGGGTCGATCTGGGCGATATCGACCTTCCGACCGGCCCGCTCGACGACAGCTGTCGCCGCTTCGAGACGAATGGCGATCTGCCCGACCTTCGCGATGGTCAGTGGATCGTCGGAGGCACGCTCGACGCCGCTATTCATCCAGGGGCGGGCATTCGTTTTCACGAACGCGACCGTCTCCGCAAAGGCGGCCCGGGCGATGCCGAGATCAACACCGGCATGGATGATCTGCCCGACGGAACCGATCGTTGTAGGGCGTTCGAAACCCTTTTGATGGGAAACGACCGCGTCCGCCCGCACATAGACATTGTTGAGGATCGTGGTGCCGCTTCCGGTCGTTCGCTGGCCGAACCCGTCCCAATCGTCGACGATCTCGATACCCTCGGTGCCGCGTGGCACGAAGGACATGGTCAGTCGCTCCTCATCGTCCAGCGCGAACACCGTGATCCAATCCGCGAAAATGACGCCGGTGGAATAATATTTACGGCCGTTGATCCGATAGCCGAGCCCCTCACGAGTAATGAGCGTATTGTAGTGACCGACAGTCTTGGTGCCCTTTTCCGACAGCGCATTGCCGAACCGGTCGCCCGCCAATGCCCGGCCAAAGAAGAACCGCTTCTGCTCTTCGCTGCCGTCGTTTCGTAAGGCTTCCAGAATGTAGAAATGGTTCTGTGGTATCTGTCCGATCGAACCATCGGCCTCAGCGAGAATGGCGGTCACCTCGGCCAGGACCGCGTTGGAGACATCAAGCCCGCCATATTCGGAGGGAACGGTGATCGAGAGCAGGCCCGATTGCGAGAGCGCGTCGAGTTCGGCATGCGGCAGCAGCCGGTCGATATCGCGGCTGGAGGCAGATTCGGCGAATTGCTTCGCCAGTACGCGCGCCGTCGCGATTGCCTCTTCCTCGCTCGCCAGTCGGACTGCCACCGGGCGAATTCGATCCGTCTGTTGCACCGCTAGATCCATCTGAGCTCTCCTAATTTCAGCGGCCTATGGGTGCAGGATGTCGGCGCCGAAGATAAGGGCGTAAATTCTATAGATATACTGCATTATGAAAAGTTTTTCGGCCGGCAGCGCCGGGAGTCATCTGCATGCATTGACGGCGGTGGATTGCTGAAAAATGGCTCGCAGCCGTGGCAGCTGGAGAGCAAACGACGTTTGCTCTCCACTTCCGCTTCAAGGCAGCCGATAGGCGATGACATAGTCGCCGGGCTTGGTGCCGACCGAGCCATGACCGCCGGCCACCATGAGGACATATTGCTTGTCGTCGGCCGTGTAGGTCATCGGCGTCGACTGGCCACCCGCCGGCAGGCGGGCTTCCCAGAGCTGCCGCCCGGTCGTGACGTCATAGGCGCGCAGATAGTTGTCGACCGCGGCACCCAGGAACGCGACGCCGCCCTTGGTGACGATCGGGCCGCCGATGCCGGGCACACCGACCTTGAAGGGCAGGGGCAGCGGCGTCATGTCATGCACCGTGCCGTTCTTGTGCTTGTAGGCGATCTTGCCGGTCGTGAGATCGGCGCCGGCGACATAGCCCCATGGCGGCGCCTGGCAGGGAATACCGAGCGGTCCGAGGAACGGCCCCATAAAGACCCCGTATGGCGCGCCATCGTTTCGGTTCAGGCCCTGTTCGCTGCCTTTCTGATCCTGGCCTCTCGGCGGAATATCCGCGCGGGGGACGAGCCTCGAGGTGAAGGCGAGATAGGTCGGCATGCCGAACATGATCTGGCGCTCGGGATCGACGGCGACGCTGCCCCAGTTGAAGGTCCCGAAATTGCCGGGGTAGATGATCGAGCCTTCAAGCGACGGCGGCGTATAGCGGCCCTCGTACTTGTAGCGGTGGAAGGCGATACGGCAGGCAAGCTGATCGAACAGCGAGATCCCCCACATGTCCTTTTCCTGCAGCGGAGGCGGTGAGAAGGTTAGGTCCGAGATGGGTTGCGTCGGCGCCGTGTGATCCTCGGGAATAGCACCGCCGGGAGCCGGGATCTCCTTGAACGGAATGAGCGGTGCGCCGGTGCGCCGGTCAAGCACATAGATGTCGCCCTGCTTGGTCGAGGCGACAAGCGCCGGCACGACGGACCCGTCGGATTTCTTCATGTCGAAGAGCACGGGCTGGGCCGGCACGTCCATGTCCCAAAGATCGTGGTGTACGAACTGCTGCACCCATTTGAGCTGGCCGGTGTTGATATCAAGCGCTACCACGGAAGAGGAGAAGCGCTCGACATTGGCGCTGCGGCCCATGCCGAGCTGGTCGGGAACCTGGTTGCCGAGCGGGATATAGATCAAGCCCAGCGTCTCATCGACGCTCGATACCGACCAGCTGTTCGGCGAATTGGTGGTGTATGTCTGCCCGACCGGCAAGGGCGTGGTCTGATCCGGATTGCCGGAGTCCCAGTTCCAGACAAGCGCGCCGGTCTTGATATCGAAGGCGCGGATAACACCGGATTGTTCCTGGGTGGAGTAATTGTCGTTGACCGCCCCGCCGACGATAATCTTGCCCGCCACGGCGACAGGCGGCGAGGTCGAATAGTAATAGCCAGCCGGATTGTACTTCATGCCGGTTTCGAGATGGAGCACACCTTGGTCGGCAAAACTCGTGCAGACCTTGCCATCGGCCGCGTCGAGCGCGATCAGGCGCGCATCGGAGGTCGGCAGGTAGACGCGGTCGGCGCAGGGTGCCCCAGCTGTTGCTGCCTGATCGTGATAGTAGGTGACACCACGGCATGTCTGGTGCTGGCGGTCCGGGTTCATTCCGGAATTGGAGTCGAACCGCCATTTCTCCTTACCGCTGACCGCATCGAGCGCGATCGCCAGATTATGCGGCGTGCACAGGTAGAGCGTGTCGCCCACCTTGAGCGGTGTCACCTGATAGGTCGTCTCGCCGATATCATCAGGGCGCTTCACGTCACCGGTCTGATATCGCCAGACCTCTTGGAGATTGGCGACATTCTGGACATTGATCTGGTCGAGCGGCGAATAGCGCTGGCCATAAGGCGTGCGGCCATATTGATGCCATTCGCCATTCGGCACATCGCCGCCCATCGGCGCGCTGGCCGCAACAGTTGTCGGAAGATCGCCGGAAAGATCGTGCGGATCGGTGGTCATCGAGTAACCGGCGACGATGATTGCTACGAGCAACGGCAGGCCAAGCGGCCAGGGACTGGCGGCATATTGCACGCCGTCGAGGCTGCGGAAGCCGAGCGGGCGCCGTATCCACGGCGTCAGCAACCAAAGGCCGATCAGGATGATCAGGCCGCCGCGCGGCCCGAGCTGCCACCAATCAAAACCGACCTCCCAGATCGCCCAGCCAAGTGCCGCGAGTACGAAGATCGCATAGAGCCAAAGGGCGGCCGCTTTGCGTAGGAACAGCAATATCGCAGTCGCAAGAAATGCCAGGCCAGCAAGGACATAAAAGAAACTGCCGCCAAGCAGGACGAGCCATAGCCCGCCGCCGCCGAGCGCCAGCCCGATAAGCGCCAGAACGAACGATGTGATTCCAGTGGCCATGATCTACTCCAGTCTATTCGCCGAATTGACAGTGATTGATCGAGGATAAGCGGCAACGATTGGCCACGATCCTTGTTGGGGTCAGATGCCCGATGGCGCCGAAATTGGGGAAAGGAATGATTCGGGTGTGATGGCCCTCAGTGATTTCGTAGCGATCCATAGAGTCCCCCAAAACGAAATCGACTTTTCATCGTTGCAATGGCAGAAATGTTCCATTCCAGCGAGCATTTCAAGCGCGATGAGACGCAATCGAATTTATTAACGGACGTCGTTAATTTTTTAACAACTTTTGCGAATACTAATGGAAGCCGACGCAGGATCAAGGGGTTCTGCGTCACCGCTGGAGGAAACGCGATGAATTTGAAGATCGTCACCGCTCAGTCGGAAGTGGAAACCGATGATACCGGAACCTATCCGGACGGTCTGGTGGAGCAAAATCGAGTCGACCTGTCCTTGAGCCGAGAACGGCAGCACCAAAGGTCCCACGAGCGCGACTACGGCGCCGGTAAACGAATCGCTCCGCTTCCGGTCGGCCTGGTATAAAAGGCTATGCGGGGAAACCCGCACGCAGGAGCGCGGGCGAGGATCTTTCGTCATATGTACAGCGGCGTCATCTCGCGCCAAGCGCCCGCCCGATGGGCGCGTCCACCCCAGATATGCAGGTGATGATCGATCCGTTTGTCGGCCAGAAGCCGGCTGAGATGGCGATTGTTGTCGAGAAAAGGATCGGCGTCGCCAATGACCAGCACGATGTCGATCTCACGAAGCCTCTGCAGCCGCCGTTCGCAGGTAAGGCCCGGTAGAAAATGCGTCGGAGTGTGGAAATAGACCGTGTCGTCGTAATAGCCGTCGAACAGATCACTAAAGGATTCAACCTTCATCGTCAGATCATAGCGACCTGAAAAGGCGACGAGCTTGCGGAAGAGGTGAGGGTGCCGGAAAACGAGGCTTGCAGCCTGGAATGCGCCGAGGCTGCAGCCGTGCACGATGATGCAGTCATGGGGATTTTTCTCTGCCATCAGCGGCAGAACTTCGTTCAGGATATAATCCTCGAAGGCGGCATGGCGGCGAATGCGTTCGGATGGGTGGTGCTGCAATCCGTAAAAACTCTCGGTCGCCAGACCTTCTATACAATAGAGTTGCAGCTCTCCGGCTTCCAGTTTGCCGGCCAGGCTGGCGACAATGCCCAGCTGTTCATACTCCCAGAACCGTCCATCCCGCGTCGGAAACATCAGCACCTTGGCCCCGGCATGACCGAACACCAGCAACTCCATGTCTCGATGCAGTCGCTGGCTGTACCAGTGCAGATATTCGCGGTTCATGGCACCTCGAAAAATCGTCTGACCTTTTCGTTGAGTAGTATATTTTGTTCCATGCAACCAGGATAGTCGAAATGGCCGGCGTCGAGAATGAATATTTCATTAAATTTCGGCGACGCGTTTGCTACAGCGAACTGGCATGGCGGCGCCACCGCCGGATCGAAAAGGGCGGGAGCAATGAGCATCGGCACCTTGACGCGGGCCGCCGCGCTTGCCGCATCGAACAGGCGCAAGCTCTCAAGCATGCTTCCGTGCTCTTTTTGGTAAGCCTGGACCGAATCGGCGCTGCCGACCGTTGGTAAACTCAACCATAGTGACCGGTTCCCGAAGGTCGGCACCACCAGGTGTCCGCGATCGATCCGGGCATCGAAGGGGATCGCCAGAGCCCCGATGCCGCCGCCGAAGCTGATGCCGCTATAGCCGATATGCCCTTTGAGCCACGGATAGAGATCGACAAGCGTCGAGACGGCGATCCACAGATCATCGACGCAGCCGCCGATGATATAGCGATCGGGCTTGCCGATATCGTAGAGTACATGCCCAGCCGCATCCGACGGAATTGGCGAGCGGGCGCTGCGGGACAGACCGCGACAGCAAGGAAACAATATCGCCGTCTCTTTCACCGGCAGGTCGAAGTCGGGCAGATCCCTCCCGCCATAGCCATGGCCGACGACAAGGCCGCGCCGTACCTGTCCTTCACGAGGAAGCAGCAGCCAGCCGCCGATCGGAAACGAACCGGTCGACAAATAGGTGATGTCGAAAACATGCCAATCAGGATGATGCGTCTTGCTGCGGCGAAGCTTCGGCTGCGGGTCGACGGCGATCGCACGTTGATATCGCTCCTTCCAGAAATCATCGAAGCCCGGCGGTGCGTCCGGTGGCTTGATGGCGAGGAGCTTTTCAAGCTCCATGCCGTAGGTGGGATCGAAGGCAAAAGGGTGGCTTGTCGGAACGCTCATATGGCGGTTGTCTCGTGAAAGGGCGGGCGGCGCAAGACCGGAGTAGCGCTCTACGCGGCCGACGTCGTGCCCAGCGCCTCCGTGCTTCCCGTCGTGCCGCCAGATGTCTCGAAGTCGAAGAACTTCTGCGTGACGAGAGCCGCCGCTCCCCGAGCCCATGAATTGTCCTCCCAGTCCGGAAGCAGAGGCGGCGACGCGCGAAAGGTATGAGCGGCCAGGGTTGATCTCAACGGCTCGAAAAACGCCTCGCCGAACGATACGGCTTCGCCGCCGACGACGATCACTTCCGGGTCGGTGACATTGACAAGGTTTGCCAAGGCTTTTCCAATCCCGATACCCGCTTCTCTGAGGATATCGCCAACGGCTGCCTCTCCCTCTTCAACTGCATTAAGCATTTCCGGCAAACCATCACTATTGCTACGATTTGTCGTCTCTCGCCAAGTCCGCAGCATCGAGGTCTGGGAATGATAGGCCATGAGACAACCGCGCTTGCCGCATTCGCAAAGGCGGCCGTTTTCCTCATGCAGCGTATGCCCGAACTTGCCGGCGGCGCCATTGGCGCCACGGTAGAGCTTGCCCTCGATGATCAGTGCGCAGCTGATACCGACGCCGATGGCGAGTACTGCCATGTTGCGATGCTGCCGCCCGACGCCGAAGAGCTGTTGAGCGATTGCATAGGCGTTCGTGTCATCCTCCAGCCAGACGGGCACCTTGACCTTCTGCGCCAATATCGAGGCGAGGGGAACATTATTCCAGTTGAAGCGATGGCTGCGCACGCAGGTCGCCTGGTCATTGTCGATGACGCCGGGCATGGAAATTCCAATGCCGGCGAGCTGTGCATTCGGCCGGGCGGCATATTGCACGAGCAAGGGAACTGCCGCGGCAAGTGTTTTGGCGACGTTTTCCGGATCGTGATCCGCAAGCGTCAGCCGCATGGATGCAAGGGGGCTGGTGGCGAGGTCGGTGACAACGCACTCCACGGAACCAACCATCAGTTTAAAGCCGATCGCCAAACCATTGGTATAATTGATTTCTACAGGAATCGGTCGGCGCCCCGAGAACCCCGCCACGGCCTTGCCTTCGGTCACATGACCTTCCTCGATCAGGTCCGCGATGACGAAGGTAACGGCGGCCGGGCTGAGGCCGGTAATCGTCGCGATCTCGGCACGGCTCTTTGGTCCCTCCTGCCTCAGCAGGTTGAGAATAAGCCGCCGGTTCATGGCGCGCGAGGTACTCTGGTCGCCTTTCAGCTTCACGATTTCTCTTTCTTAATTTTGTAAATTAATTATTGCGTCTGTTTCAGACTTATGCATAACTTCACCCGTCGATCAACATCCAGCCGTGTGCAAGCACGAAGAAGTCAGAATAAAGGGACTCACAGCTTCACGAACCCAAATATCCGGGCAGCACATTCGCTGCCTCGGCGGTTTATTGCGGCCATGCGTCCGGAGGCAAACGGAAAACGCTCGGAGGGCGTCCCGCTGCTCATCGGCTGAGGGTGGAGACAGGCGTTAAAACGGGAGGAATTCAAATGACTTTCAATTTGCTTGGAAGGCCGTCGAGCCGACGTACCTTTTTGAAGGGAGCAGGGGCGGTTTCCGCCACGGCACTCGCGGGTTTTCCGATACCGGCGATTGCGCAGGCACAGGACATCAACATCATTTCCGACGAGAGCAACGCCGATGGCTTGGCGATCCTGCGCAAGATCGGCGATGACTTCGGCAAGCAGGCCGGCGTCAAGGTCGTCATCAACAATATGGACCATGAGGCCCATAAAACCGCGATCCGCAACTATCTCGTCGCCGGCGCGCCGGATGTCTGCTTCTGGTTTTCCGGAAACCGCATGCGCGCCTTCGTCAAGCGTGGCCTTTTCGATGACATCTCCGATCTCTTCGAGAAGGAGAAATACAAGGACGTCCTTGGCGCGACGGCAGGCTCCGTCACCGTCGACGGGAAGCAATATGGCCTGCCGACCGGAGGAACGCTCTGGGGCATGTTCTATCGCAAGGATGTCTTTGCCCAACTCGGCGCTACGGCGCCGGCAAACTGGGATGATTTCCTGGCCTTCGGCGCCAAGTGCAAGGGCGCGAACCTGACGCCGATCGCCATGGGCACCAAGGAATTGTGGCCGGCGGCCGGCTGGTTCGACCAGATGAACCTGCGCATCAACGGTCTCGACAAGCATATGGCGCTGATGAACGGCGAGATGAGCTATCTCGATCCGGCGCTGAAGCCGGTCTTCGATCAGTGGGAAACGTTGATCAAGCAAGGCTTCTTCACGCCCGACAATACCTCTTTCGGTTGGCAGGAGGCGGGCGCGCTTCTGGCGCAGAAGAAGGCGGGGATGATGAACCTCGGCGCCTTCGTCCGCTATGCCTTCCCGAAAGAGGATCTCGACCAGCTCGCTTTCGCGCCATTCCCGTCGATCGACCCGAAGGTCGGCCGTTTTGAGGAATTTTCGCTGAATTCGGTCCATATCCCGGCGAATGCGAAGAACAAGCAGGGTGCCCGCGAGTTTCTGGCTTACTTCTACCGCCCGGAAAATCTCGGCCCCTATCTGGAGCCCGGTGGCAATATCCCGCCGCGCAACGACCTGCCGCCGAGCAAGGATCCGCTGGTCAACGCCGCCGTCGACGTACTGAAGACGCTACAGGGCACGTCGCAATATTACGACCGCGACAGCGATCCCGACATGGCCCAGGCCGGCCTCGTCGGCTTCCAGGAGTTCATGGCGAAGCCCGAGCGGCGGAGCGCCATCCTGCAGCGGCTCGAGGGTACGCGCAAGCGTATCTACAAGCTCTAGCTTTCCTCCCAGCGACCGAGAGGCGGGGCTGCGGCTCCGCCTCCCCATATCGATAGAGGATAAAATGATGACTTTTTGGCGCTACCATCGCTGGTGGCTCACCCCGGCTTTGCTGATTTTACCGGCCGCTATTCTCTTTTCCGTCGTGATCCTATGGTCGGCGGTCGAGAGCGTCTGGATCAGCCTGCACGATTGGGATGGCTTCAGCCCGATGGTCTGGATCGGCCTCGGCAATTACGTCGAGCTGTTCAACGATCCGCAATTCTACGTTTCCCTGAAGAACAACGTCATCTGGCTGGTCATGTTCATGGCAGCACCACCCTTGGGGCTGGCGATCGCGCTTCTCGTCAACCAGAAAATCCGCGGCATGCGGCTGATGAAATCTCTGTTCTTCATCCCGCTGGTGCTGGCCTCCGTCGCCGTCGGCGTCGTTTTCACCTGGGTCTACACGCCGCAACTGGGGCTGCTCGCCCTGATCTTCGGCTTCTTCGGCGCGACCGCACCGGCGCTGCTCTCCAATGAGCATCTCGTGACCTTCGCCATCGTCATCGCCGCCCTCTGGCCGCAGATCGCCTTCTGCATGGTTCTCTACCTAGCCGGGCTCAATAACCTCAGCGAGGAGCTGATCGGCGCGGGCATGGTAGATGGGGCGAGGGGCTGGAACATGTTGCGCCATATCGTTCTGCCGCAACTGACACAGGTCACCTTCATCGCCATTGCCGTGACCGTCGTCGGCGCACTCCGATCCTTCGACATGGTGTCGGTCATGACTCAGGGCGGGCCGTTCGGCTCCTCCGAGGTGCTCGCCTATCAGATGTTCGAGCAGTCGATCTTCTCCTACCGCTTCGGCTATGGCGCGGCGATCGCCTCGGTTCTGTTCGTGATCATGGCGGTGTTCATCGTCTGGTACCTCACGCGGATCATCCGCATCGAAGAAAGAGGGGCCTGATGTATCCGCGCCCGATCCCCGAAGACGCCATCTGGCAGCGTCGCTTCTATTTCACCGCCGTTCTCGCCATCCTGATCCTGTGGCTGTGCCCGCTCTTTGCCGTCATCCTCACGTCGTTCCGGTCTACGCAGGATGTGATGGGTGGGAACCTCTGGGGCTGGCCGACGCAGTTCGGCCTGATCGACAACTATACCTCCGTCTTCACCCAGACGCCGATGGCGCGCTATTTCCTCAACAGCCTGATGATCACCATACCCTCCGTCATCGGGGTGCTGGTCATGAGCACACTCGCCGGCTTCGTTCTGGCGCGCTACCGCTTTCGCGGCAATATGCTGGTCTTCGCGCTCTTCGTCGGCGGCAATTTCCTGCCCTATCAGATCATGATGATACCGGTGCGCGACCTGATGGTGCGGATCGGTCTCTATGACACACCGGCGGCGCTGATTATCTTCCATATCGCCTTCCAGACCGGCTTTGCGACGCTATTCATGCGCAACTTCATCGCAGCCCTGCCGGATGAATTGTTCCAGGCGGCAAGGGCAGAGGGAGCATCGCCGTTTCAAACGCTCGTGCATGTGGTGATCCCGCTAGTTCGTCCGGCACTGGCCGCGCTCGCGATCCTGATCTTCACCTTCGTCTGGAACGACTATTTCTGGGCCGTGGTGCTGACGGTGAGCGATACGGTCAAGCCGGTGACTGCCGGGCTTGCCAATCTGCGCGGCGAATGGGTGTCTGCCTGGAACCTGATCTCGGCCGGCACGATCATCGTCGCCGTGCCGCCCGTCATCATGTTCTTCCTGATGCAGCGGCACTTCATCGCCGGGCTCACCATGGGGGCGGTGAAAGGATGATGACCTTATCCGATTTGATCACCAATCCCGCCCTTTGTGCCAATCCTTCCTTTGCGAGCCGAAAAGCATGACCAGTCTCGAACTTCGACACGTCAACAAGAATTACGGCGCCTATCATGCACTGCGCGGTATCGATCTTTCCGTAGAACAGGGCGAGTTCATCGTCATGGTCGGGCCGTCCGGCTGCGGCAAGTCCACGCTGCTGAAGTCGATCGCCGGTCTTGAAACCATCTCCTCGGGCCAGATCATGATCAATGGTCGCGATGTCAGCACGGCGGAGCCGGGGGATCGCGGCATCGCCATGGTGTTCCAGTCCTACGCGCTCTATCCGCATATGACTGTCGCCGAAAACATGGGTTTCGGCCTGCGCATGGCCAAACGGCCAAAGGCGGAGATCGATGCGGCGGTGGCGCGTGCCGCCAAGATCCTGCGGATCACCGATCAGCTCGACAAGCGCCCGAAGCAGCTTTCCGGCGGCCAGCGCCAGCGCGTCGCCATCGGCCGCGCCATTACTCGCTCGCCGGAGGTCTTCCTGTTCGATGAACCGTTGTCGAACCTCGATGCCGCACTACGCACCCAGATGCGCGTCGAGCTGAGCGGCCTGCATGCCGAACTCGGCGCGACGATGGTCTATGTCACGCACGACCAGGTCGAGGCGATGACGATGGCGAGCCGGATCGTGGTTCTCAATCGCGGCATCATCGAGCAGGTCGGGTCACCGCTGGAGCTCTACCGCAACCCGGACAATCTCTTCGTGGCCGGTTTTCTCGGCGCGCCGCGAATGAACTTCTTTCCTGTGACCGTCGATCAGGTTTCCGGAAGCAGCGTTACTGTTTCCGCCCCGGGCCTTGCTCCGATCGCGGTGGAACTGGCAGCCGGCTCCTCGGTCCAGAAGGGAACGACCCTTACCCTCGGAATCCGGCCGGAAAACATCGCCGTTTCCGACGTTACATCCGCAGGTGCCGCGATCACCGGCCAGGTTCGGCTTGTCGAGCATCTCGGACGGGAGACCATTCTCTATGTCGACGCCGGAGAGCTGCAATGCGTCAGCTCTGAAAGCGGCACCGGCAACATCACCGTGCAAATCGGCCATGTCACCGGCGTTGCCGCCGACGCGCCGATCAGCCTCCGCATCAATCCGCGCGAGGTCTACCTGTTTTCCGCCAATGACGAACGGACCATCACCGTCCGCAAGCCAATTCTCGACAAATAATCCTTCAGGAGCCTGATACAGTGTCAGTCAATACCAGTACCAAAGACCTTTCCGTATGGCGCACCATCAAGACCGACAGGTTTCTCGTTGGCACGCCGCATTATCCGGAACATGTCGATGAAAGCTATTGGGAGCGTGATGCCAAGCGCATGGCCGAGGCCGGCTTCAATGTCGTCCGTCTCGGCGAATTCGCCTGGCATATCTTCGAGCCGAAGCTCGGAACCTTCGATTTCGATCTCTTCGATCGCGCCATCGCGGTCCTTGCGCGCCACGGCATCAACACCATCATGTGCACGCCGACCGCAACGCCGCCGCGCTGGCTGACGGCCGCCCATCCGGAAGTCCTCCGTGTCGACGGCAATGGCCGGACGATGAGCCACGGTTCGCGCCAGCATGCCGATACGGCAAGCCCGGTTTTCCGCGAGCACAGCAAGCGCATCACCAAGGCGATGGCTGAGCATTATCGCGACAACCCCGATGTGATCGGCTGGCAAACGGACAACGAACTCAACACCAGCATGCCGGAATCTTTCTCTGCCGCCACGCTGAAGGAGTTCCAGTCTTATCTCGCCGACAAATACGGCACGATCGACAAGCTCAATTTCGCCTGGGGCGGCGATTTCTGGGCGACCGCCTACGACGATTTCGGCCAGGTCGTGCTTCCCATTGATTTCGGACCGACCTTCCCGAGCCCGGGGCATGTGCAGGACTATCACCGCTTCCTG
Source organism: Rhizobium sp. AP16 (assembly GCF_000281735.1). Classification (NCBI taxonomy): domain Bacteria; kingdom Pseudomonadati; phylum Pseudomonadota; class Alphaproteobacteria; order Hyphomicrobiales; family Rhizobiaceae; genus Rhizobium; species Rhizobium sp. AP16. The sequence continues at coordinate 180,100 of NZ_AJVM01000067.1, forward strand.
GCTTTCTCGACGGCGCGTTTCCAGCACGATCAGGTGGAAATCCTGCGGGCGACCAAGGCCGACTGGTTCATCTTCCACAATCTCGGCGGCCTGCGTGATATCGACTTTCGCGGCCAGTTCTCCACGGACCTCGATTTCGTCGGCTACGATATCTATCCGATGCTCTATGACGAGTTTCAGCGCATCGGCAATCACGCCAAGGTGCAGGCGCTGCATCTCGATATCTGCCGCGGCTTCTCGGGCAATTACATCATCCCGGAACAGCAATCCGGTTTCGGCAGCCAGCCCGGCTTCTGCACGCTGACACCGGAGCCCGGCGAAATGCGGCGCATGGCGATGTCCTCGGTCGCGCGCGGCGCCGATGGCCTGATGTTCTTCCGCTGGCGGCCGGCGCATTTCGGTGCTGAAATCTACTGGATGGGCATCATCGACCATGACGACGTGCCGCGTCACCGCTATGACGAGGCAAAGCGCTTCGCCACCGAGATGACGGCACTGAAGGACAAGATCCTCGGCACCCATGTCCGCATGGATGTCGGTATTGCTGGTTCCGATTTCGACAATCAGGAGGCACACAAGACCTACTCGATCGGCCTGCCGAGCCCGCAGGACGATGCCGTGCTGCTGCACCAATATTGCTACGACCGCGGCATCGCCTGCGGCTTCATCCATCCCGAAGACGATCTTTCGCGGTTGAAGCTGCTGTATGTCCCGCATTGGGTGATGTGGAAGGATGGCTGGACCGAACGGCTGGAGTCATTTGCGCGAGGCGGCGGCACCGTGATCATCGGCGCGCGTACCGGCACGCGTGATGAAAACAATCACGTCATCCGCGAGGCGGCACCGGGTTCGTCGCTGACACGACTGACCGGCGTCACGGTCGAGGATTTCGGCCGGCTGGCAGCACCGGGCGCCAATGGTCTTTTCGATGTCATGTCACGCTCCGGCGGATTGGTGATGCCGCCCAACCGCCCAGCAGAATCCCATCGCCGCGTTCGCCGTTTCACCATCGGTAACCGCGAGCTGGACGCAGCCCACTTCTACGAGAACCTGACGGTAGCCGACGATGTCGAAGTGGTGGCAACCTGGTCGAACCGCTATGCCGAAGGCGTACCGATGGCGACGTCACGCAACATCGGCAAGGGCAGGGCTCTCTATCTCGGCACATACCTGACGGCTGATCTGACGGCCGCGCTCGCCGACCGCACCTTTGCGGATGCAGGCGTCGAGCCGTTGATCGCCGATCTGCCGGACGGTGTCGAAGTGACGATGCGCCAGAACGAGGAGAGGCATCTTCTGTTCATCCAGAACTACACCGACCAGCACGCGGAACTGACCAACGTCCCGCACGGCGTCAATCTCCTCGACGGCAGCAAATCGGTGTCCGGTGCGCTATCGCTCGAAGCCTATGGCTGCGCGATCGTCGAGTTGGGGTGACGATCAACCGGAACGAGGCGATCGGCTGCATTATGGAGCCTGCCGATCGCCTCGTATTAACGTCGCTTTTCAGCTATCGGCAAAGGCCTTCAGTGCGTCGCCGGCCAGCCGGTAGCGTATCCATTCGTCCTGCGGCTCTGCGCCAATCGAACGATAGACGCGGATGGCCGGCTCATTCCAATCGAGTACGCTCCATTCGAACCGGCCGCAGCCTTTCTCGACCGCGAGTTTCGCCAGATATTTCAGCAGCGCCTTGCCGGCGCCCGATCCGCGCTTCTGTGGGGTGACGTAAAGATCCTCGAGATAGAGACTATTGCGGGCAAGCCAGGTGGAATAGGTGTAGAACCAGACCGCGAAACCCACCGGTTCGCCATCGATCTCGCAAATGACCGCATGGGTGACGGATTGCGGGCCGAACAAGGATTGCTCTATGGAAGCCGTCGTCGCCTCGACCTCGTGAGCCGCCTTTTCATATTCCGCCAGTTCGCGAATAAATCGCAGGATGAGTTCTGAATCGGATAGCTGCGCCGGGCGTATCGTTATCGTCATTTTCGTTCATCTGTCGCTTCGGCATTTGCCTTGCGCATGGCGCAGTCGGCAAGTGCGCAGTTCATGACTATAGCGGATTGCGTGTAAGGGTTACGATCGATGAAGGCAAGCTATGCCGGTAGCGTCGCGACGAGATTTCGGCAGAGAATTCCTCGCATTTCGAATGCCAAATATTCCTTCAGATTCAACCGGTTGAGTAATCCGTACCGCGCCATATACTTACCTGGAAATCGCGGTTGGAAATCGCCCCATTCGCTTCAAAAGCCGAATGATCACAAGGGAAACATCGAGAGGGAAAGTCCCATATGCTGCCTCCGCAATCCGTTTTGAGAAGCAACCCATGAAAGTACCCGCGCAATATCCCGCACCGGAGAGCTTTCTCGCCGCGCTGACGCAACCATTCGACAGCATAGCCGGCAGGCGTGTCGTGGAACCTTTTGGAATTGCCTGGAGCGATGCTATCGCGCTGGATAGAGGGCTGGATATTTATCATATCAGTGCGCCACCAGCGGGTATTCACCTAACTTTCAAGCATGAAGGCATGGTGTTCGACCATGACTATCCGGATGACGGCAAGGGTCCATTCCTTCTGACGGACTGTGCCTTCTGGGGAGATGTGGAGAGTTTCGAGAGCTATAAGGGGCCGATCTGGAGGAACTTGACCTTCTCCGATACGATAGCCGATGCAGAGGGGAAGTTAGGACCGCCAACCAAAGTCGGCCGGTATGATATCCATGCCTGGGAACTGCCTGATTTCAAATTGACCATACACTGGAAGAGCCCGAACAGCATTCGGGTGATTTCGTACTGGATGAAACAAAGGGACTGATGGAGTGGTGCTCCCTTCGGCGAAAATAGAAGGTACGTGATATGACACAGCGTGGGTACGCGCGTCGCCAAAGTTTTCGAATCCGTCGATTGAAAACCATAGGAAGCCCGAATGAATTCAGTGCGTCGTGGCGTTCTCACATTTTTGGGCGGTCTTATCCTGGGAAAGCCGTCTCTTGGTAGAGCGTCGAGCAAACAGCCGGCCTTTGCCGCGTCCCGTTCCAGCTACACGCCGCGCCATGTGCTTTGCTTTCTCGGCAAGGAGAATGGCCTTGCAGCGCTCCAGCAGAGTGCACGCGCCGCTATCGACCTGTTTGCCGATGACTTTACCGTGGACAAAGAATTTTCGCACGACGAGCCGGATGATCGGATGGAACGATCCTTCAATGTCTGCTGGGACCACGTTGATCCCAACGCCTATGAGGAGACGGATGAAAACGCGGTCGCCGGGCACGGGTCGGTGCTCTACGTGCTTGGTCCGCCCATGACGGCGGACATAGCCGTAACCACATCCGCAAAAGCCCTGATGTTTGTGCAATACATGCTCGATCATGGTGCGATCGCCGCGAAGGGCGAGAGTGCGGGCGTCGCTCATGGAGTGAGGCGATGGAAGGAGCTTTTCGAACAGGCGCGCGACGCGACGGCATCGCATGATTTGCTGATACTTGCGAGAACTTGCCGTCTCGCCTTTGCGCGCCGCCCCATCGGCGATGATGCTGAGGGGATGGCAAGCGTCGGGTTTCATCTGGTCGGATTGCCTGATGTGCTGGTCACCTTTGCCCGAAAAGACAATCACCAACCGTCCACCAATGCCGAACAACTCAAGATCGCGGCCCTGATTGATGACATCGCCGATGACATGACACGGGAAGGCGTTGAGACAGCCTTGGCGGATCGTAAGGCCACTCTAGCGGACGACACCCGGTACGAAGAGGATGGATACAAATTCAATCCGTTTGGAGTGGCGAGCATTCAAGAGAAAAAGCTTTGACGAAGAAATTGTTGAAACTCGCTCTCGTCCTGATGGTTACGGTCATCGGCGCTTCCTTTCTTGTTCCGACCTACCCTGATGCTCCCGTGGAAACGAACGAACCTGTCGTTGCGCTCAACGTCAGCAGTTCGGGTGAACGCCTGCTCCTGCGGACACTTGTTCACGATTACGATTTTCTAATGCCGCCAAACCGTTTGAACGAGCTGTCGTCGACACGATATGATCAGCTCAGCTCGCTCGGTGGAACGAGAGCCTATCTCGACACGATAAGAGTGCAGTCGACGGGCATGGCAACGAGCAAGATCAGCATCATGCTCGGCGGCTATGATTCCAGTCTGAGCGAAACAAAGAAAGGCGTCTTGCCTGACGATCTCAGAGCTGACCTGGCAGCGCTTGGCTTCGTGCCTTCCAATGGAAATGTCGTCGGCGATTTCGACACGCCGCTTTACATGGTCTGGAGCACCGAATTGTCAGGACGGCAATACCCCGTAAACAGTCGCGAGGCGTATACCGGAATAGATCTGACGGCACCAACGGCATCTGAAGTCTTGGTCACCTCTGACGATCAGCCGGCATTGGAACGGAACCGCCGGCTCAATGCCATGTTGCGACCGTTGACGGCTCTGAGAGAGGGGATGGAGACCGCAGCTCTCGTGCTTTTCATGATCGTCATCGGAGCAAATCCTACGCCCGGCGGTTGAGGTTGCCGGGATCGTGTTGAGGCTAGCTCAATGAGTGTGTGGAGGATAGCTTCGTCAGTGCTGACCGAACAACAACCGATATGCACCAAGACCTTTGGGGATTTGGATATGATCTGGCTGGATGTGGCACCTGAACAACCAATGGACGCCGCACTCATAAAAAATGCGCTGGCTGCGGTGCTGCGTGTGGACACAAGCGCCATCGAAGTGGTGAACGACCTGTCACAGGCGCAAGACAAGGCGGTATTATGCGTCATCCATGAAGGCGACGGATCCGACTTCTCTCAGGTCGTCTCGATCTACGTGACGGAAGAGCTGACACCACCAAGCCTACTGGAGGGCGGCTCACAGATCGCCAAGTTCGTCCAGACGGCGGTGCTGTTGCCCAACGATGAAAGTGCAAATCCCTATTCGTTCGTACTTGCATCTCCCTCAGGCTCGCTGGTCAATGTTCTGGTGGATGCAGACCAGCTCGATCAACACGACCGCTATGTGATCGTGACCTATGACGGAGCTCCGGGATGTGCTGAAGGAGGCAATACTTGATGCAGCCTCTGACAAAGCCCGATGCGATCCGGCTTCAATTCGAAGCAGGAATTGTGAGATCACGCGACGATCTTTTCGTGGCCTGCTCCAATGAGGAGGAGCGCTTCGACGGCTTCGCCCGCCTTTGCGGGTATCGGGCCGGAGAAAGTCAGCGCCGACAAGGCGACAAAGTGGCCTTCAATGGTGCGCCGCAGCCGAACCGGCTTGGGCAATCAAGCTGCCGTTCGTGCAATGCCCCGGAATTTGATCGTTCGGCCCGATAAAACGAACCTCCAGATAGAGATGCAGCCGCGCCTGCAAACGCTCGAGCAGCCTCTTGCAGGCGGAAGCATTGACATCGTCCTCTCCGGTCAATCTGCCCACCAGACGCATGAACCAGCTGTCATAGGCCTGTACATACAGGAACCACCGGGGCGGGCTTGCCGTATCCGGCGGCGTGTCGCGGCAAAGCCATATGGCGCGCGCATGCTGGAAAAGCGGCTGAAGCGTGCCTTGCAGCAAGGCGAGTTCGGACGCATCCATCCCGTGGGGGAAAAGACCTTTGGATACCGATTGACCTATATCTTCGCCAGCCCACAATTGATCGGCGATCTGTCGATGGTGCTCCGCCGCTGGCTTGTCGCTCAGCCGCAGGTAGAGTTCGCAAAGATGGCGATGAGCCTGATATTCGGAAGAGGAGGAGTTCTGGCTGATGCGATGCCATATGGAAATCGCGCTTTGGATATCGCCGCTTTGCTGCAGATCACCGGCTTTAAGCTGAAGAAGTGCCGGATCTTCGGGGGAATGCTGCAATCCTTGTGCGAGGGCCTCGGCGCGAAGCGTGCCTGCCGGATCAAATGTCTCTGCCAGTCGCGCCAATTCCAACCAATCCTGCTCGTCAAACACCTGCTGTTCGCGACGCTGCAGGAGATTTGAGAATTCGCGCTGTTGATGCGCTCGCCACTCCTTTGCATCCCGCCAGCCTTGTTCCGCAGTTTCGCGCCAATCGGCATCAAGCTGCGCGGCGATACCAGAGGCTTCCGCCCCCAGCCAATCTGCGGCCGCCGAAGTCTCGTCGAGGTGCCAGGGCAGATGATCGGGAAGCGGGTCTGCCGGATCAAATCCTGTTGCCGCGATGCGCTCGAAAAAGACAGGATGCGTGCTGTGACTATCCGGTTCCTGGCAGAGGCTTTCGTGCAGCCAGACGGCGGCCTGCGCGCCGTCGCGCGGATGACTGTTCGCTGGTTCCGTCAAAAGCTGCGTAAATGGCCGCGTCCGAGCGATGTCATCACTACCCGCTAGCGCAAATATATCCGGCCAGAACCGGGTAGACATAGCTCTTTGCCGCAATGCCAGGGTTGCTTCTGCCTCGAATGCGATATCGTTGCCGCAAACCGCAATCGCCTGCGCATCGGCAACCATCTCGCAACGGCGTGAAAACTCCAGTGTCTCGCGCATCATGCGGGGCACGTACCAGGAGAGAAATAGTCTGAGCGGCGCGGTGATCAGACGATGATTGCGCTCATGCAAGTCACCAAGCGCCGCCCAGCGTTGACGCGCCACATAGGCCCAACGCGCAAAATGGCCATGCTGCCGGGAAATATGCGCGTATTCATGCGCGATGACGACTGCGGCTTGCTTTCTTGTCAGCAAGGCAAGAAGCGGCAAGCCAAGCACCAGAATATGCTTCGGCTGACCGGCACGGGACCCTGTCTGATAGATGGAGGCATTGAGCTCGGCGTTGATATAGACGGCCGTGAAGGCGGGCGCATCGCAGGCAAGCCGCAATCGTTCAAGCTCGCCAGCCAGAGCGGGAACCTTGCCGGGATCCAGCAATATGCCATTCGATACCGGTGGCGCCGGCACTGCCGCATAGGCACGCAGAACCATCAGCCCGTAAAACACCCATGACAACGACGGCAAGGCAAGAAGCACCAGCAGAAGCCGCGAAGGCAGCCACAATGCAAGCAGGAGAGGGGAGAGGACCAGCACGGCTCCGCAGACGAGCAAAGATACATCGCCAAAGGCGAGCCAGATCAAGGCTCGCCATCTGCCTTCTTGCGGTGATGGAAGGGGAGTGGCCATGGTGACGCTTATTTTGGCGGGAGATGCTCGCTTGAAAGTTTCTTGCCGAGGAAGAAGGCTTTCAACGCTCGGCCTGCCATTTGCATTCCCGTCGATCCGTAGACCTGCGTCTCCATCCATTCCATTGTCGAATGGTCGGGAAAAAGTTCCTTGTAACGGTCGAACCACTGCATGGCGACAAACTCGCTTTTGGGAACACCGTCGCCGTATTTATATGCCAGGACGACCTGGCCATAGGCTTCACCGGCAATGTGGTCGTCATGGTGGGTGACAAGGGATTTCATGTTGGCGACGGCCTGCTCTTTTTCCTCCGCAGTTCCATGCCGCCGGTCGACGCTCGCGACCCTGATCATTGCCATTTCCACGCCGCCATTCATCGCCCCGACATAAAGATTGCGGACGCGCTCGAAATCTTCCCGGACCGTCAAATCAATATCGTCAACATTTTCAAGGCGCCATGCATAATTGTGCAGCGCAACCGCTTCACCGTCCTCGACGGCGAGCTCGAGCCAGTGATCCGCTTCCTCGCCGTCAAGCAACTCTGGATCGGTATCAGGCCGGATTCCTCGCGTGATGTCGTACATGCTTGCGGCGGCGGAATAGACGCGTCGCTCGGCAAAGGCGCGGGTAAGATAGGTCGCTTCCTTTTGAAAGCCTCCGTCCCACATCATCCGGCAAGCATGCATCGGCGAAAATTCATCCGGTTCATAGAGCGGTTCGAGCTGCGCTGCCCGGTCGATCAGCCGCGTGGCAATCGCCGGATCGGCCTTGATCCCCCACATGCCGAACTGCCACGCGAATGCTGCGACAGTGAGCATCGTTGGTTCGTCAAAACGGCGAACGGCGGTTTGCAGGACGCTGGCATAGGCACCCTCATGATCCTCGAAATGCTTGATCAGCATCACATTGGTGAAGTCGCGAAACGGGCCATCAATGGCAGGGTAGGTTCCCGGCGGCCTGCAATAGCGGACGGATTCGACATGGCGCTGATGGGCGAGTTCGCCGTCGGCGAGCGAGTAATTGGTAAAATTGGCGTACTTGCCGAATGAAATGAACCGCAAGCGATCGGAGAGATCCCGGGCCAGCCAGTTCTTGAAAATCTTCTGTCTGGCCGCGATCTCGCGAGCGTCGCCCGGCTGTGGATATTCAGGGAGCGTCAATGAATCCTGAATTCCCGGCCAGCGGACGGAATTGCGTTCCTGTTCGCTCAGCGCGGAACACAAAGGACCTGTGGCGAATTTTTCGACCTCTCCATCACGGCCACCCCATCTGGGGCTCAGATACTGCGCGTAATCAACCAGGATCTCCGGCCATCGCGGTCTGAGAGAAAGGCAGTAGCGCAGCCAGTAAAAGCCGGAGTTCTCGACATCTTCCTCTTTCGTGGGCGGAAGAGAGGAGGGAAGCATCGCCGTTACAATGCCGGGCGGCTCTAATCCATATCTGGCAAGCTGAGCACATGCCGCCTCATAAAGGTCCGGCTCAAACTCCTCGCGCTGCATGGTTTTTTCAGCAGGCAAGCCACGGAACAACGCATCGACGAAGTCTGGCTGACCTAGATACTGGCTGATCTGCATCATCGTTTCACCGGCAAGCGCCGGTCGCTCCGAGAGCGCCATCGCCTTCAGTAAATGCTCGGCCGCGGTTACGCAAGCCATGTGGGCGGCGACCCATTGATCCTCGCCGACCTCGGATGCCCAGGCTGCCGTGCGGATGTCGCAGGCCCGGCGAAAATAATAGTGACCGAGAATTTGCCTTGCATGATAGGAGCCTGGATAGGCTTGGATCCAGCCATTCAGCAATTCAAGCCTGAGGGCCGCGTCGACGCTGGCGTTGTCAAAAAGGCCGGAGCTGGTTGCGAGGAACGTGTAGCGGTCATCGGGCAAATCACCAGGCTGCCACCACGCCGCTTCGAGCGCTGCCATGATGTGCTCGACCTCGTCGAAACGACGCTCAAGCATCGCCTTTCGCAGGTCTTCCTGCTGGCGCAGCCGAGCCCATTCAGGACCATCCAACGGCAGGGGAGGCGAGCTTGTGATTGTCTGCATGCGTGGCTCCTCAACATGTTTAGCGGACCATGATCGTCATGGTAGATCGTTGCCTGGGACGAATCCGGGCCGCCGCGCGTCCGATGTGTAACGTGAATGCGTCGCCAATTTCAACCACCGGCCGTACTATTCAAAGGCGACGCCGAGCCACACCGTCCCGTCGTGCGATGTCAAATCGTTCACGCTGGATGGCCAAGGCCAGGTGAATGGCCTAGATAGATCGTTGAAATCGGATGGCATTGATCGGGGGGTATGGAAATAGATACTCGAATTATCATCCTGATCGCAGCGACCTTGCTTGGCAGTTCCGCTGCGGCGCAGGACCGGCAGATCACTGACCTGAAAATCGTGGCCTTTCGCTCCGAGGCTCCCGATCGGTGCCGCAAGTCCGATGTCGCCTTAACTGCTGCGAAGGCCCGGGCGTTCTTCAAGCGCGCAAAACAGATCGACGCCAGAATCCTGCACGACGATTATGATCTTGCGCCCTGTTACATGGAAGGAACGCTAAAATGGGGTGGGGAAATGTGTGACTGGAAGATCCGGGCAGGTGCCACAGGCCATGTTCAATGCAGCAAGCAGGAAATCTACTTCGCTTGCGAGGCCTGCGGCGATCTGTTCGATCAAAAATAACGCTTTTTGCTCCACGCGGCTCATCATCCGGGAGCAAGTTTAACTCCGTGGGAACCCTTAAATGGGGCGACCCGAAATCGCGGGTGTGCCTCCGAGACCATGAAAGGGGCAGATCGGCGGATGCGTTCTTCGCTCTACTTGTTCTTCAGAAGCCAGATCTTACCGGCCATGGTTATAGCGTACGCGTCCTTTCCAGCATCATCGTCGACGTGGAGACGTTCAAGAAAGCCGGGCTCTCTCAATTCTTCCAATGTCTTGTCGCTGATGAATTTGATTTTCTGCGGCCGTTCTTTCCAACGGTCGGTTTTTGCATAGGTCACGGTTGCGTTCTGGTGCGTCCACTTCTTCGCCGACTGCGGATAAAGATCTCCTTGCTGCGCAAGTTTCAGTCCTGCGATCTGTGACGGTGTTAGTTCAATCATTGGCGCGAAAAATCTCCATCGCTGTTTCTATCGAGCGCACTTAACACAAAAGACGGTCGAGTGTTTCGCAAAAACACTTGTTTCCGGAGAATCTCTGCCAAGTGTGGCATGGCCGTTTTCTAGGGAGGGGATCAACCTCCGTCCTATTTGCAAGATCAGGACGTTTCAACTTAGCTGCCACATATGTGAAGTTACATAAGGTTTATTATGGAACTAAAGCCCATATCTGATTTGTCGCGTTATCGCTGTAAAACGAAGTCTAACTTTTCCCAAACGAACCGCTGATATCCGCAAAACGAACCCTGAATCATCCGCAACTGGCATAGATACGAGATTTCATCACTATAGCGCCGGGACCAGCCAAAGGTTTCGAGATCGCATGCGAACTTGGAGAAGCCAGCTTCACAAGCCCTCCGTGCGAATTTCTTAATATCGAATCCGGTAAAAGGCTGGTTGGGCCGTAGACCAATCGCGATCACGTTGCGGCCAGTTTTTGGAGGACGCGAGAGATCGGATGCCTAGTTTTAACTCTATACAGGTTATCGTGACCACCGTCTTGTTGACCCTGGAAGACGGCGAACCTCGTGTCGTCTTATTATCTGGTCAAGATGGCGAGCAAGCCGCGGGCTTCAGCCTCATCAGTGAAGTCGTCAAAGGAAACGAGGAAATCAAACTACAGGAGATCGTAAAGCGGTCGTTGGCACAACAGGCGAACGTCGTGGATATCTACGTCGAGCAGCTCGAAACGGTCTCGGGTGCATCGGGAGGCGATCAAAAGGACTCCGAGCCAACGATTCACATCGGCTACCTTGGGCTCATGCCGGAATCGAAAATGAAGGCAGCTCGTGAATTCTCTACAACGATTCGAACCTTCTGCCTCGACGCCCTCCCTTCCCTTCCACATAACGGAAGACAATTAGTGTCTGCTGCCGTGTTGCGACTACGCCGTGTGGGACCATGGTCGGTCATGCCCGCCTTTTTGTTGGACGAGGAATTCACAATTGCCCAATTGAATAGAGCATATGATGCCGTGGTCGGAAACAATTCGTTCGGCGCAAACTTTCGCCAAAAGATTCTGAAAGCCAATATTCTAATCCCAGTGGGGGCGAAACATACCGACGGGGCTACGCGGAAAGCCGTACATTATTCCATCCGGCCAGGGGCCTTCGATTCTGATATTCGACTGTAACCCACCTCACTCAGCTACCAGGGACGGAGCCGGCAGCCTGCTCGATCCACTTATTCAAGCAGCTCCGGTTACCCGGAGTTCGTCTTCGTACGCCTTTCGTTGATTTAGGTCGGCTAGACGTCCTGCAATTGCGCATGCGACGTGGCGCGTTTCGCGCATTGCCAATTCCAAGGTTACCTTGGTGTCGAACGCCTTTCGTTGCGCATCCAAAGTAGCCTTGTTCTCGTAGTCGATCGCTGCCACTGCCCTTGCATCTTCCGCTGCTGCAACTATAGCAGCGGCTGTCAGAGCATAGTTAAGAAGTTCCGTTTCACGCAGCATTGAAGTAAGACGATCTGTTGTCATTTCAATCAGAGTGTGCGGGTTCATTTTCTCTCCTTCATCACTTCCTTCACGTCGAGCCTCGTTCTGCCGCTCACACGATTGGAGTCTCTGTGCATTTGAATCAGGCGCTCCTCGAAAGCCGCCCAAGAGAGTAGCGACGTTGTATTGAGCCTCCTCAAGAGGCTCGTTTGAATCCGTCTGGAGCGCAAGCCCCGATCGCGAACAAAATGGCAACAAATTTTTTGTGGGGGGGGGGAAGCTGTACTCCGATGCCCAAAACGGAAAAACGCCAGATTTCGCCGTCAAACTTGGGTCATTCAGATCCGTTCTCAATCGGCTGGACTGCAGCCGCCAGCCACAATCCGGAGGTGGCAGCTTCAAGTACGGGTTCTGGCGAGATCATCGCGCGTCATCCCGAAATGATCGAGGACGATATCGACGTTGCGTTTGTTTGCCTTGAAATACACGTCGAATAGGTCGCCGAGGATCGGCACGCTGCCGCCGAAGGTGTCGATGCCTACGTTGAGCAACATACCGAGTAGCTTTTCGTTCGGAATTCCAAGTCGCCTTGCCTCGTTGACGAGGACCAGACTGATAGCCGCCCCTGCTGCGTCGCCCAGTCCTGGGGCCAGCCCTAGCACGGAGTCCGCTCCAAAGCGGATACGGGTGAACGGGATCGTGATCGCAGTATCCATCAAGGTTGCGATCGCGGCCATCCGCCGGAGACGGCGATTGCGGTCAAAGGTGTCATCGCGGCCAAAATAGGCAGATGCCGTTGCCATTGTCAGAACTCCGATAGTTGAAACGGCTGATACGCGTCACCCCGGAACCTCAGGTGGTCCGAATTAGCCGTTCGTCGCCAATGCTCCCGCTGGCAAATGGGGTCACCGCCACGTTAGTTCAATTCGGTGTCCAAGTTTCAAATCCAAGCTCGCTGCCACGGCGGATATCACGAACCATCGTCATCCCTATGCCGTCATGGCGGCCTTACTCTTCACGACCACGCTTTCAATAGTTGGAGCTGCGATAGTGGGCTTGTGAGCCTCGTTTCTGACTAGCGAGACCAGAATTGGTCTGCCATTCTTCTGGGCGATGGGCGGTGTCTTTGCGATCTCGACAAGACCTCAGAAGTTCAATCCCGCATCGAAGGCAGGGCTCAACGCATAGCTGACGTCCGCCCCGGCCTTCGATATCAAAACCTGCATCAGCTTCATGTCGTAGCCGACGTCGAAGATGTACTTCACGCCATTATCCTGTGTATGAATGCCCAGGAATCCGTAGTAGACCATAAAGCGCAGGACATCATCGACCCGGTCGGCTGGAATCCCCGACGCAACAATCAGTTCGGCGATGCGACCTTGAGTGAAGGTCTTTCCCTCTCCGATGAAGTGGTAGATGAGGCTGGTGTCGACACCGAGAATATCCGTCAATTCCTGGTCGGCCTCGGTGATGAGGTCCAACGAGTAGGCTCGAAGCCCCTTCACGAGGTCGGTCTCGTCGATCCTCGGACGTCCCATTCCAACCGCGAACCCCCTACAATGAGCCAGGAGCTTGATCATATTTCGTGGGCGCATGAGCGACCGATCGATGAGAAACTGCGACGTTTCCTCTCCTTGATAGTGTGAAATGCAAATCTGAGACCAGACCTTCTCAAACGGCGTGTCGGCGGGCAGAGAATTGGAGACCAGCCGTTTGCGGAGAACCTCCCTCAAGAGGTCGGAGTCCGTCCAATCCAGCGTTGCCCGGCTTTCTTTTCCGTAGTCGGCCGAAGACTCTACCAGCAACTGGTAGACGTCATTTCGCACGAAGACGACGCTATGGAAGTCGTGCTCGTGCGCCTGCATTTGATGCTGGATTTTCCTCGCCGCGTCGATGAGGCCGCGCAGTATCAGGATGTCGCCGGACGTGAGTCCGTGGGACGACCAACCCTTGTCCAGATTATCGAACAGTATCCAGACGCTGCCCTTGAATTTTAGATAGGCTGACAGAGTGTCCCTGACCTCCCGGATATTGTGCTTATATACGAGCTCAGTGACTTGAGCCGCGTTCAGGCGCTGGCCCTTTTCGGCACCGAACTTGCTCTGGAACGTATCGACCAAATTTTGTGAGATCCCGAGAAGACGCTCCGAAAAGTCTCCTTCTCCGGCCGCGCCAGTCTCGTAGACGGCCTGTAGTCGGCAATAGGGATCATAGAGATTGTTATCCCGGAGATGCCGATCGGCATCTTTCTCGAGCACCTTGTAACAAATCTCAAGGTAGAAAACGTATTCGAACAGCGCAGTGATCAGGTGGGTTTTCGCCCCCTCGGCTAAATAATCGAGGACGTCTTCCTTTAGCCTGATGAGCTGATAGCCTTCAGGTTTCAAATCGACGACGATATTACTGATATTGCTTCGCTTTATATTTCGGACCTGCGAGAAGAGCGCCGTCTTGCCCGCCCCCTTCCGGCCGACCACCAGGTTCACGTCCCCGCGTGTCGCGCGTTGGTACTGGTCAGTGCGCAGGTAATATTCACCGAGGGTCTGGAATTCGTTCTCGGCAACCGCGTCGCCAAACCTCAGTTCCGCAAGGAAATCTCCTTTCGGAAGCGGAAGCGGATCATCGGCTTGGAGCTTCTCTGTTATATCGAGAGCCATTTCTCCAATGATATTAGATATATCCTCCGGTCGATCAAATGTCTTGACGATATCTCGAACATCCAGCGGAGCGGGTCCACCCCGGGGCTGAAGAATGGTCGTGATCTTGCCCATGCCAAGAGCCAAGCCGCTCACGAATGCTGCCCGTATATTATGGACATCCGCATCAGCGAACTGCGCAGCAAGCAAAGGAACGACCACGCCGAAAGACGCCGCCACGTCGTCGATCGCCTTCGGAGCAGAAAGACGTGGTTCGTCGTCGGGGATGTAGCCTTTGAAACCTAGCCTTGCCTTCTTGATCCGTGCGATCACCGAAAGCATTGCCTGATTGGATTGCGGTGTCCTCAAGACGTAAACCGGAGCCTTCGTGTTCAATAACCTCCGTAATGGCATCGCGCTGTCGTTGCCGAATTTCTGGAGGAGTTTCGACAGTCCCTCCGAGTCAGAATAGCTCTCGAAGCCGAGCGTGTCGAAAATTCCGATCTTGTCTATCGTGCTGGCGTCGCGCTTAAAGTTGGTATTCCGGGTCAGATAGGCGCGCTTGCCTTGCCCGATGGCATACCCGATTTCGAACGTGACGTTAAAATTGAGCGAGGTGATATCGGCCACCAGGAAATCACATTCGCGGATGTGCTCGAAAATCGGGTCTGTTAGCGGAATTCCGCAAATCTCGTTTTGCTGCCAGAGGTGGAGAGATAGGCTCGGCTTGACGGATGAAAGAACCTTCTGCGCCTCCTGAATAGTCTTGGTAACCTCAGGTTCGGACGACGGATAAGCAAAGAAGGTTTTCATGGCTACGCTCGCTGATTGTTCCCGATATAAGTACAATCAAACAGCTCCAATGCAATGATAGGTGGTGCAAGAAAACGGGTCATCCACCGAGTTTCCATTCCATTGGGGCATAGCCCTCCTCGAGGATCTGCAGTTTGCGTTCCGTTGTCCAGCGTCGATGCCGGACATCGCCGATCATCAGGCGACGTGTCGATACTCGTTAGACAATAGAAGAGCGATTACGCGGCTCTGCGGACTGTGGTCATCTTGGTGAATTCGGATAGTATTTCCGGATAAAACTCCGCAAGATGGCGTACCACTGTTGATTTCCACTGAGAGTTG
>NZ_AJVM01000068.1:0-87132 GCF_000281735.1 Rhizobium sp. AP16
CCCCCCCGAGACGAGGGATATGCCAGCCGCAACCACAGGCCCGATGATGAGGGCGAGCTCCATCGGCGCGCCGAGCCACTGGACCGATAGTGCCGCCCCATAGGCGCCGAGGCCGAGGCTTGCGGCATGGCCGAAGGAGTCCAACCCACCCACCGACATCATGAACTGGAGACTGGTGGCGAAGATCACGGCGATCAGGACTTCGCTTGCGACCCCAAGGCCGTAATTGCCGAGCACCAGCGGCAGCAGGACCGCGCCAAGGATGAGCACGCCGGCAGCAGCGCGGCTGCGTGGGCCAAGTGGCTGCCACGTCGTCCTTGCCGCATAGCCGGCACGGGAGGCCGGCAACGGCTTGCCGAAGAAGCCCCAGGGACGCAGGACAAGGACGACCGCCATGACCACGAACATCAGCACCAGCGAAATACCCGGGAACACCAGGATACCGAAGGCGTTCAGCTCCGAGACGACGATGGCGGCGAGGAAAGCGCCGCCGATGCTGCCAAGCCCGCCGATCACCACCACCACGAAAACCTCCGTTATGACGGACAGATCCATGAAATGAGTAACGGCATCGCGCGGGATTTGCAGGCCGCCGCCGAAAGCGGCCAGGAAGACGCCGAGCGCGAAGACCCCGGTGAAAAGCCACTTCTGGTTCACGCCAAGCGCGCTGACCATGTCGCGGTCCTGGGTGGCCGCGCGCACCAGAATGCCCCATCGTGAGCGGTGCAGCAGCAGCCATAGCAGGCCGAGAACGGCGGGTCCGAGGGCAATGAGCACGAGATCATAGGCGGGAAAGGGCCGACCGAGGATCTCGACGGCGCCGGACAGTCCGGGCGCCCGTGGCCCGACGAGATCTTCAGGTCCCCAGATCAGCCGCACGCCGTCCTCGACGACGAGCGTAACGCCGAATGTGGCCAGAAGCTGCAACAGTTCGGGAGCGCGGTAGATGCGGCGCAGCAGCAGGATTTCCAGTAGAGCACCGCAGATTGCGACGATGGCGCCGGAGACAAGCAGTGCTGCCCAGAAGCCGAAGGCGCTCTCCCAGCGGGTCGTCAGGCTATAGGCGATATAGGCGCCAAGCATATAGAAGGCGCCATGGGCGAAATTGACGATGCGGGTCACGCCGAAGATCAGCGATAGTCCGGAGGCGACCAGGAACAGCGAGGCGGCATTGGAAAGCCCGGTCAGGAACTGCAGAAGATAAAGGTCCAACGGAGGCTCCCTGCCCATTTAACAAGGGTGGCATTCGATCCACGGAGCGAATGCCGGCGCAATGTGTTCTGACGGAATGCGTGTCCATCTTGCCGGCGGAAGGGCATGAAGCCGCGACCGCCGGCCTTTGACGGTTGCGCTAGGGGCGGAGCTTGGCGGCGTCGGCCTCGTCCGGCAGGAAGTCGTTGCCGCTATGGTACTGGAAATCGACCATCACGCCTTTTCCATCCTTGAGGGCGGTCTTGCCGATGAAGGCGCCGAGTGTCGATTGATGGTCCGCGGCACGATAGGTGATCGGGCCGAAGGGAGTGTCGACCGAAATGCCCTTGGCGGCGGCAATCAGCGCGTCCGTATCCGTCGACTTGGCCTTGGTCAGAATAGCGGCCATCGATTTGACCAACGCATAGCCGACCACCGAGCCGAGGCGGGGATAGTCGTTGTAGCGCTTCTGGTAAGCGTCGAGAAATGCCTTATGCGCGGGTGTGTCGACGGAATACCAGGGATAGCCGGTGACGATCCATCCTTCCGGCGTATCGGTCTTCAGCGGATCGAGATATTCCGGCTCGCCGGTCAGGAAGGAAACCACCGAGCGGCCCTTGAAGAGATCGCGGGTCGTGCCTTCGCGCACTAGCTTCACCAGATCAGCACCGAATTCGACATTGAGGATCGCATCCGGCTTGGCGGCCTCGATGGCCTGCGCCACGGAGCCGGCATCGATCTTGCCCTGCGGTGGCCATTGCTCGCCGACGAACTCCACATCGGGCCGGGCCTTCTGGAGCAGTTCCTTGAACACCGCCACGGCGCTTTGTCCGTATTCGTAGTTCGGCGCGATGGTTGCCCAGCGTTTTGCCGGCAGCTTGGCGGCTTCTTGCGCCAGCATGGCGGCCTGCACGTAGTTCGGCGGACGCAGGCGGAAGGTGTAGTCGTTCCCCTTCGACCAGATCATTGCGTCGGTCAGCGGCTCTCCGGCCAAGTAAAAGACCTTCTTCTGCTTGGCGAAATCGGCAACCGCCATGCCGACATTCGAGAAGAAGGAGCCGGAGATCATCACAACCCCTTCCTTTGCAACCAGCTCGTTGGCGGCCGTCAGCGCGTCGCCGGGCTTGCCGCCGTCGTCCTTGGAAATGATCACCAGCTTATCGCCGTTGATGCCGCCGGCCGCATTGATCTCGTCAAGTGCCAGTTGCCAGCCCTTCTTGTAGGGATCGGTGAAGGCGGGTAGCGCCGAATAGCTGTTGATCTCGCCGACCTTGATCTCGCCGGCCATTGCTTGTGTCCCGGCCGCCAGACAAAGGGCCGTACCCATAATCGCAAAAAGTCCTCTCATTTCCGTCCTCTCTGGATTGATCTGTTTTGATTCTTGTTATTACGGCACGTCATCGGCGGCATCGAATTTCGAGCGCGTGCAATCGCGATCCATAGCTTGTCGCCTTGAGGTATGATCTGGTGTGTTCACTATAAATGCAAGGTCTTTCTCTGTGTATTTTTTAGGCAAAATTGCCCTGAAATCCCGTATTTCCGGCTTGCCAATCGTTCGGAGAACGTGGAAGTTCGCGTGTACACACTAATCTTGGCAATGGATGGCTGATGTGAAGCACGATAGGCCGGATACCAATGACTATGACGTCACGCAGCAAGTGGGCCATCTGCTGCGCAGGGTGTATCAACGGCATCTTTCGATCTTCCAGGACAACGCCTCCGATCCCAATCTGACCTCGGTTCAGTTCGTTACCCTCTGCGCGCTGCGCGACCACGGGCCGAGTTCGCAGACCGAACTCGTCAAGGCCACGGCCGTCGATCAGGGCACGATCCGGGGCATCATCGAACGGCTGTCCGCACGGGGGCTGATTACCACCTCCGGGGACGAGCAGGACGGACGCAAGATCATCATGTCCTTGACGCTGGCGGCGGAGCACCTGCTGGACGAGATGATACCTGCGGCTCGTGTCATCAGCGAGCTGACGATGGCCGACCTCAATCCCGCCGAAAGAGTGGCCCTGCTTTATCTGTTGCGCCGTATTCTGAACTACCACGATGACAGATCATCGGGTGCGCCGGAGAAATAAACCGGCGAGAGATGCTGCCGTTCGACAGCATCTCTCTTTTTTGGCTATTCGGCCTCAGTTCGAAAAGGCGGCGATGCCGGTGATGGCGCGGCCGAGGATGAGGGCGTGGATGTCGTGGGTGCCCTCATAGGTGTTGACCACTTCGAGGTTGACGAGATGACGGGCAATGCCGAACTCGTCGGAAATGCCGTTGCCGCCAAGCATGTCGCGGGCGGCGCGGGCGATATCGAGCGCCTTGCCGCAGCTGTTGCGCTTCAGGATCGAGGTCAGCTCGACTGGCGGATGGCCATCTTCCTTCATCCGGCCGAGACGCAGGCAGCCTTGCAGCCCGAGCGTGATCTCGGTCACCATGTCGGCAAGCTTCTTCTGGATCAACTGATTGGCGGCAAGCGGCCGGCCGAACTGCTGGCGGTCGAGCACATATTGCCGCGCCTTGGCATAGCAATCTTCCGCAGCACCGAGCGCACCCCAGGCGATGCCGAAGCGGGCGGAGTTGAGGCAGGTAAACGGACCCTTGAGGCCGGAAACGTTGGGCAGCAGGTTTTCTTCCGGCACGAAGACATTCTCCATGACGACTTCGCCGGTGATTGAGGCACGCAGGCCGACCTTGCCATGAATGGCGGGCGCGGACAGGCCCTTCCAGCCCTTCTCCAGAATGAAGCCACGGATGACGCCATCCTCGGTCTTGCCCCAGACGACGAAGACATCGGCGATCGGCGCATTGGAGATCCAGGTCTTGGCGCCGGTGAGGCTATAGCCGCCGTCGACCTTCTTCGCCCGCGTCGCCATAGAGCCGGGGTCGGAGCCATGGTTCGGTTCGGTGAGGCCGAAGCAGCCGATCCATTCGCCGGTGGCAAGTTTTGGCAGGTATTTCTGCTTCTGCGCTTCCGACCCGAAGGCATCGATCGGCACCATGACGAGGGAAGACTGCACGCTCATCATCGAACGATAGCCGCTATCCACACGCTCCACTTCGCGGGCGATCAGGCCGTAGGCGACGTAGCCGAGGCCGGCGCCGCCATATTCGGGCGCAATCGTCGGCCCGAGCAGGCCGAGTTCGCCCATCTCGCGGAAGATCGAGGGGTCGGTCTTCTCATGGCGGAAAGCGTCGAGCACGCGGGGCGCCAACTTCTCCTGCGCATAAGCATGGGCTGTGTCCAGCACCATGCGTTCGTCATCGTTCAGCTGCTCCACCAGCCGGAACGGATCGGCCCAGTCGAATATCTCGCGGCTCATGCTCTCGTCTCCCAATTCTCTCTTTTCTCAATCACAGCTTAGTCTACGCCTTGCGGCTGGCGCGGGCTCGCTCGGTGGCGGCCGCATCCGGATGGCAATCCGCTGTTACGACAACGCCAAACAGATCGAGCGCTTCGGTCGATGTATAACGACCGAGCCGCACATCTTCTACAACGGCTAGCGGGTCGCGTGTCAACGGGTCGCCATAGCCGCCGCCGCCCGGCGTGCCGACGCGGACGCGGTCGCCGGGTTTCAGCGCGATGTCCTGCGCTTTCGACAAATGCTCCGGCGTCATCGCTTCGCCGCCGCGCCAGACCGTGACGCTGTTCGTCCGACCGTCGCTGCCGCCAAGCGCGCCCTGCGGCCCGAAACGACCGTGATCCATGACGAAGCTCGCGGTCGCGGCACCGCGCCTAAGTTCGATCTCGTAGTCGAGACCGAAGCCGCCGCGATGTTTGCCGGCACCGCCGGACCCTTCGCGAAGGGCATAGCGATGATAGAGGACTGGGAACTGCTGCTCCATGATCTCGACCGGCGGCGCCTTGGAAATGCCGATGGTCGAGCAACCGTTGGCAAGCCCGTCGTGATCGCTGTTGCCGCCATAGCCGCCGCCGGAAATCTGGTACATGACGTAGCCGCGCCCGCGTTCCGGATCGTGGCCGCCCAGCGCAAAATTGCCGGAGCTTCCGGCGGGCGACGCCGTCACCCGGTCGGGCAGCGCCTCTACCAGGGCTGCAAATACCGCCTCTGCGATACGCTGGCTGACTTCCGCGGCACAACCCGAAACCGGGCGCGGATAATGAGCGTCGAGGAAGGTTCCCTCAGGCGTCTTCACCTTCAACGGCTCGAAGGCGCCGGCGCTGATCGGGACGTCCGGGAAGATATGGCGCATGGCGAGATAGACGGAGGATAGCGTCGTCGCCAATACCGAATTCATGGGCCCGGCGCAGGGCTTCGACGATCCCTCGAAATCGAAAGAGAGTTCGTCGCCCGTCGCGGTGATCGTCAGGCGGATTTCGAGGGGTTCGTTGACCACGCCGTCGCTGTCGATATAGGCGACAGAGCGGTAGGTGCCTTCCGGGATCAGCCGGATATTGGCGCGCATCTGCTCGGCCGCTCGACGGCGCAGCTCACCGATCGCTTGGGCGACCGTATCGTCGCCGTATCGTTCGAGAATACGCACCAGCCGTTCCTGACCGACCAGAAGGGCGGCGGCTTGAGCTTTCACATCGCCGATGCGTTGTTCGGAAACGCGGATATTCGAGCAGATGATCGCGTAGATCTCGGTGTCGAGCTTGCCTTCCTTGAAGAGCCGCACCGGCGGCAGGCGCAAGCCTTCCTGCTCGACTGAAGTGGCCGAGGCCGAAAAACCGCCGGGGACGGCACCGCCCGTATCCGGCCAATGGCCGGTGTTCGACAGCCAGCAAAAGATCTCGCCGTTTCTATAGACCGGCATCGCAAAACGAACGTCCATCAGATGCGTGCCGCCAAGATAGGGGTCGTTGACGATATAAATATCGCCCGGCTTCGGCGCGGCGGCCTTGCCGGAGGCGATCATCTCGATCAGCGTGCGCGTCGAATATTGCATGGTGCCGACGAAGACCGGCAGGCCGCCGGCGCCCTGGGCGATCAGCGAGCCGTCTTCGGCCGAATAAATGCCGTCCGAACGGTCATTGGCCTCGGCGATGACGGGCGAGAAGGCGGCGCGGGAAAAGGTCAGGTCCATTTCATCGCAGACCTGCTGCAGGCCGGACTGGATGACGCTCAGCGTGATGGGGTCGATGCTCATTGGCCGGCTCCGATCGAGATAATGATATTGCCGTCGTCGTCCTGGTTGGCGACGTCGCCTGGCTCGAGAATGATGGTCGTGTCCATCTGCTCGATGATCGCCGGCCCCGATATCGTTGCCTTGATCGGCAGGTGATCGCGCCAATAGATCGGCGTCTCCCGCCAGCCGTCGAACCAGACCGAACGCGTGCCGGTCTGCGCCTCGGCAAGCGTCGACTTGCGTCCGGCCGCATCGATCAGCATCGACAGATCGATCTCGGTGCGCCGGCCGATGACCGAGGTGTTGACGTTGACGAGGCTGGCGCGGATTTCCGGGAGCTCGACATGGAAGCGGTTGAAATAGGCCTCCTCGAACCGTGCCTGCAATTCAGCCCTGGTCGGCATGGCGCTTGGCAGCGGCACGCGCAGCAGATGCGTCTGGCCGATGAACTGCATGTCGACGGAATAGATCTCACGGATCTCGCGAATGGCGACCGCTTCCTTGCCGATCAGACGCCGCCCTTCCGCCGATTGCTTTTCGAAGAGTGCGTGCACGACATCCATATCGGCGACATCGAGCGGGCGGTTGACGGTATTGACGAAATCGTGCCGGAGATCGGCGACAACACAGCCGAGCGCATTGGTGATCCCAGGACGAGACGGCGTCAGTACCCTTGGAATGCCGAGCTCCCGCGCGATTGCGGTCGCGTGCAGCGGGCCGGCGCCGCCGAAGGAGAACAGCGCGAAATCGCGCGGATCCTCACCGAGGCTGACCGAGACCATGCGTACGGCGTCGGCCATGCGGGCATTGGCGATGCGGATGACGGCAGCGGCCGCTGCCGTGGCATCAAGCCCGAGCGGCCGTCCGAGCTTTTCCTCGAACAGCTCGCGGATGCCGTCGATGGAAATGCCGCCAGGAACCGAGTTGAGCTTGGAGGGGTTGAGACGGCCGAGCAGCAGGTTGGCGTCGGAGATAGTCGGCGTTGTGCCGCCGCGGCCATAGCAGATCGGCCCCGGCATGGCGCCGGCGCTTTCCGGGCCGACCTGGAGGAGGCCTGCGGCGGTGACCTTGGCGATCGAGCCACCGCCGGCGCCGACGGTACGAACATCGACCATCGGCACATGGATCGGCATGGCATATTCGATCTCGATCTCGTTGGAGACCGCCGGTTCGGCGTTGCGGATGAGGGCAACGTCGGTGGACGTACCGCCCATGTCATAGGTGATGAGGTTGGGGATGCCGGCGCGGCGGCCGGTATAGGCGGCGGCCATGACGCCGGAGGCGGGGCCGGACATGACGGTCTTTGCGGCTTCCTTGGCGACGTGGCGGGCGGAGACCATGCCGCCATTGCCGTTCATGACGAGAACGTCGTGCCTGTAGCCCTTGGACGCGAGCTGGTCGGCCAGGCGCTTGATATAGCGCGCCAGCAGCGGCTGCACAGACGCATTGACGGCCGCCGTCACGCCGCGCTCGAACTCGCGGCTTTCGGACAGAAGCGCATGGCCGAGCGTGATGTTGTCGTTTGGCCAGATCTCTGCGGCGATCTCGCCGGCGCGCAATTCATGCGCCGGATTGGCGTAGGCATGCAGGAAGTGGATGACCAGCGACTGGCAACCTGTGTCCACCAAAGCTTTCAAGGCGATGCGAAGCGCCTCCTCATCGAGCGGGATCAGCACGTTGCCGGCGGCATCCATGCGCTCGGGAACTTCGAGCCTGAGATCGCGCGGGATGATCGGACGAAACTCGCCCTTCATGCCGTAGGGGTTCGGGCGTGTGCGCCGGCCTAGTTCCAGCACATCGCGAAAGCCGCGGGTGGTGATGAGACCCGTTCGGCAGAGATTGCGCTCAAGGACGGCATTGGTGGTGGTGGTGGTGCCGTGAACGATCAGGTCGAGCGCTGCGACATCGGCTTCCGCCGCATCCAGCGCGTTGAGAACACCGAAAGCTTGATTGTCGAGCGTGGTCGGCGTCTTGGCGAGACGGACCTTGCCGGAGACCGTGTCGAAGAGCACGAGATCGGTAAATGTGCCGCCGACATCGATACCCGCGACCTGCGATTGTTCAGGTGTCGGGCCCGATGGTTCATTTGAATTAGACTGAGTCACGACTGTTCCCATTATTGTTTGTATGCAAATGAATCCACGACGCCACGATCTTGGAGCGTGCCCCTAGCGCAGGCCATCCTTGCCTTCGACATCCGACGCCTTCAGCCCGCCGACGCGGGCAAGCGGCCTGCCGCTATCCGTGACGGCAACGGCCACCATGATTTCCGCCGGACGTGGCGCATCGGCGAGGCTCACCTCCATCCCGTCGAAATGCGACCGCACATAGGCGGCATCCTTGTGCCCGAGCGGAATATCGAGGGGCCGGCCGGGGCCGCCGCGCTTCTTCGAGGATGGCACCAATGCGGCGCCTTTTTCCAAGGCCTCACGCAGCGGCTTTCCGAGTGAGGGATGCAGCAGGGCGGCTGCATGTTCCAGCTCGCCATCTTCGCCGACCAGCGCCGCCTTGCCATAGCTTTCGGCCTGCGCTGGGGAAATCCCGAGCGCTTCGACGCATTTGCGGCCAAGCAGGCCGCCAAGTTCCGCACCGATGTCAATCAGCGGCGTCAGATCCTCGACATAGTGGCCGGCGAAAGGATTGGCGATGACGGCCACGGCCGCCGCCTTGCGCGTCGGCGGCGAGATGGTTTGACCCATCTCGCTCAGTGTCTCCTCGATAAAGACGGTGATCTTGCGGATCTCGGTGGTCAACGCAGGCCGTCCTCGCCCTTGATGTCCTCGGCCTTGAGGCCGCCGCTGCGCGCATGGACGCGCGGACCGGTGGTCATCACCAGCACGACCGCCATCTCGTTGGCCCGAGGACCGTCCGGCACGCCGACTTCGATCGAGTCGAAATGGCTGCGCACATAGGAGGCGTTGATATGGGTGACCGGGACGTCCAGCCGCGTGCCGGGGCCGCCGACCTTCTTCGAGGAGGGGACAATCGCCTTGGCGCCGCCCAGCACCTCGCGCATGGCGTAGCCGCCCGGCGCATGCCAGAGCGCGCCATGTTCCAGTTCACCGGCCTGACCGACGATGATGCCCTTGCCGTAGCCCTCGACAATGGTGGGATCGCCACCAAGCGCCGCGACCAGCCGGTTTGCCATATCGAGGCCTAGCGGTTCCAGATCCTTCATGAACCCGGTGATTTCCTCATGATAGCGGCCGGCAAACGGGTTCTCGATGACGGCGACGATCGCGCCCCGCTTCAGCGGTTTTGCGACGGGCTTGCCGCCTTCGTGATAAATCTCCTCGATGACGGTGAGGAACTTGCGGATCTTGACGTCAGGCATTGGAAAACCGCTCCATGGATTGATCGATTGAAAGAGGTGAAGCTGCAAATGGCTTAGCTGCGGCCGGCATGGCGAGCAGGCCCTGGTTTTTGAGAAAGAGGCCGGCGCGATCGATGAGGCCGAGCGCGATGAAGTGCTCTGCTCTGGCAAGGCCGCGCGAAAGAGCCGTGTCGATTTCCGCATCGGTCAGGGGGCCGCAGCCGGTGACGACGAGGCGCTCGCCGAGATCGCTGTCGTCGACGACGTCGATGGCGCGCGCTCGGCTGATGGCGGCGTGGCCGGGGAGATCAACCGCGTTGGCAATGAGCGTGACCGCAGCGTCGGCCGCCGCCGCATTCGCCGCCAATACGGTCACCGAGTCGGCAATCCCCATCGACAGGCTGCGCCCGCCGCGTCCACTGGTGGCGATGCCGTGCGCGGGGCTGGAAGCGTATAGCGCGAAATCGCCGAGCGCTGCGCCATCCTCGCGCGCCATGCGGACATGAAATTCCGCGTCGCCGTCGAGATGGACGGCAATGTCGCCGCCATTGTTGACATAGGCACGGAGAGGGCGGTCGCCGTTATCGAATGCCTCCAGCATCGCCGCAAGGATTTCGTCGGCGACGGCACCGGCAACGGCTGCCATCGACGTGATGAAATGATCAGCGGCAAAGGGCCGGACCGCGGCGACCATGCGCCGGGCGACCGAGCCCGTGGGCATCGCGCTGCCAATTTCGGCGGGAGCGCGCAGCTGAGGCAGCTCGCTCACAAGCTCGTCAAGGACAGTCTGGAAACGGGCGGTTGCAGCGGCGAAAGCACGAGCACGCCGTTCGGCTTCGCCCTTGCGGGCCGCGCCGCCGTCATCGACGCCAATGATGAGATCGATCGGCCCGTGCTGCAGATGCAGCCGGCCGTTCGGATCGCCATCGAGATATCGGGCAACAGGCCGCGACATGCTATCGCTCCCTTTGCCGTCAGGCGCCCCACCGGAAGTTTCGGCTTTCCGTCGGCCAGGGGCCTCGGCCGATCGGCGTGACCTTGCGTTCGGCCACTTCCAGCGCCTGCTCGATCGGCATGACAGCCTCCATATGGCCGCCGAGCGCGCGGTAGTCATCGAGCCGCATGGTGAATTCGATCGGCGCGACGAGCGCGGGTGTCGGCACATAGCCGAAGGCATTGCTCGGCATTTGCGTCACATCGGCCATGACGGTGATACCGCCGCCCGGCCAGACATAGGCCGGGACGCCGCCGCAGGAAACATGGGTCAGTGCTTCCTTGACGGAACGCGTCAGGCGGACGGGGTTCGTGGTGACGCCGGCGCGCAGACTGCCGCCGGCGCCGCCGATGAACAGGACCGAGGTCAGTGCCGGCTCGCAGTTTTCGGCGATGATCTCGACCGATTCCTGCAAGGCTGCCGGAAGGATCGTCTGCAGCTCCGGCCGCAGATTGTCGTCGAGAATATAGTAGCCGTATTGCTCGCCGGTGGTCGATACCATCAGCAAGCGCATGCCCGGCCAGGCGGTCTTGGGGTCGAAATCGCCGAGGATCGTCAGGGGGTCGGAGATGTTGGTGCCACCCCAGCCAATGCCGGGCTCGGCGACCTGGAAATAGCGGCCGGGCGTCGAGCGCCGGCCCTTGATGCGAATGCCGGTGGCTGGCACGTCGAGCAGGCGTCCGGCCTGGTGTTCGGAGAGAACGCCGGTAATATGGTCGTCGACAACGACGACCTCATCGACATGGCCCATCCACTGCTTGGCGAACATGCCGATGGTGGCCGAGCCGCAGCCGACGCGCATGCGGCTTTCCTCGACGTCGTTGATCACTGGTGCAGCGCCTGCCTTGATGGTCAGGCTGACCCCGCCGTCGACCTGCATGTCGACGGCTTCGCCATTACAGAGTTTCAAGAGCGCGTCGCAGGTAACACGGCCCTCCTTCTTCGAACCGCCGGTCAAGTGGTGGACGCCGCCGAGCGACAGCATCTGCGAGCCGTATTCGCCTGTTGTGACATGGCCGATGGCTTCGCCGTCGACCAGCACGGTTGCGGTTTCCGGGCCGAGAAAGCGGTCGGTGTCGATCTTCACCTTGGCGCCGCAATAGCTGAAGATGCCTTCGGTGACGACGGTCACCATGTCGACGCCGTTTTCCTTCTGCGAGACGATGAAGGGAGCAGGCTTATAATCGGGATAGGTCGTTCCGGCGCCGACGGCCGTGACGAAGCGTCTGGTGGCGTGAACGATGTCGCCATCCCATTCGCTCTCGCCCGGCTGGGCGAGGAACGGCACGACATTGCCGCCTTCGGAAATGGTGTTCTCGATGATCGTCAGCGGATCGACGCGGATCAACTCGCCGCCGATATTGGCATAGCGATCGCAGGCGCCGGAGCGGCCGTCGGAGATGTAGCACATGACGGGACAGGCATCGCAGCGTATCTTGCCGTTCGCGACGCTTTCCACGCGTTGCTTGACCATGCCACTCTCCATTTTAACGCGGCCGCTCGTCCTATGGTGCTGCCATCAGCCCATGGACAGATATTTGACCGTCATTGTTCCCAATTTTTCATTTGTATGCGAATGAGTATCAGCCCGTCTGCCGGTCCTGTCAAGCGAGGGAGGGGAGCTCTGATGAAAATGCTGTCGCCGGAACAAATGCATGTCGTCGCTGCCTCCGATTGGTCCGGTTCTCGAAGGGCTGTGGCGTTGACAAATATCGTCTTCAAAGTAGAGGCTTGCGGCCTCGAGCGTTTACATCAACACACAATGACGCTCTAATCTCTTGAATCCAGAACAGCTTATTGATGTCGCAACCATATGCGCAGATCCGGGGCGGGACAAATGCAGAAATCGCGTGAAGACAAACAATCCGCCGCGCCGGAATACCATGTCGATCGGCAGGTCGGGTTCTTTCTCCGGCAGGCCAACCAGCGGCATGTCGCGATCTTCGCCAATGTCATCGGCGACAAGCTGACGACGACCCAATGGTCGGCACTTTCGAAGCTCAAGGAAATCCAGCCCTGCTCGCAAAACCAGCTCGGGCGCGAGACGGCGATGGATGTCGCGACCATCAAGGGGGTCGTGGATCGCCTGGTGAAACGCGGCTTTGTCGCAACCGCGCCGGACCAGAATGACGGCCGCCGGGTCGTCCTGTCGTTGACCGAAGACGGCCTCGCCGTCATCGCCGCGAATGTCGGTGCTGCGCTTGTCGCGACTGAAGGCACGTTGGCGCCGCTCACCTCAGGCGAGCGGATGATGTTCCTCGAACTGCTGCAGAAAATCTGCTGAGCTGCTACTCTAAAGCCCTCGATCCCCATCCTTCTGCCTTTGGCGCTGGCGTAACATCGTCTTGTCCGCGCAAGGAATGGATTGCACAGTAAAATTCATTCGTGTACAAATGAATATGGGTGACCAAAGCGAGGGAAGACGGATGAGCTTGTCAACGGAAGAAGTAGTCATCATTGACGGTCAGCAGGCGGGTTCCGCACCGGCCTTTCCGATCCCTGCCAATGTCTTTGTCCAGACGGTGACCGAGGTCCGGCATTTCACCGACCGGCTGTTCAAGTTCCGCATCACGCGGCCGGCGGAATTCCGCTTCCGGTCCGGCGAGTTCATCATGATCGGCCTGCCGAATGCCGAAAAGCCGGTCTTCCGCGCCTACTCGATCGCCAGCCCCTTCTGGGACGAGGAAATCGAATTCTATTCCATCAAGGTCCCGGGCGGCCCGCTGACGGAGCATCTGCAGAAAATCGTGCCCGGCGACACCGTGCTGATGCGCAAGAAGCCGACCGGTACGCTGGTGCTCGACGCGCTGATCCCAGGCAAGCGGCTCTACCTCCTTTCGACCGGCACCGGCGTTGCGCCTTTTGCAAGCCTGATCCGCGATCCGGAGACTTACGAGAAATTCGAGGAAATCGTCCTCATCCAGACCTGCCGTGACGTGGACGAACTCACCTACATCACACAAATGGTCGAGACGCTGAAGGACGATCCGTTGATCGGCGAGCTCGTCGGCGAGCGGCTGCGTCTGCATACGACGACGACGCGCGAACCCTTTGCGCGCATGGGCCGGATCACCGACCTTTTGACCAGCGGCAAGTTCTTCGAAGAGACCGGCCTGCCGCGCATCAACCCGGATGAGGATCGCGGCATGATCTGCGGCTCGGCGGCGATGTTGAAGGATACCAAGGCTGTTCTGGAATCCTTCGGCCTCATCGAAGGCGCCAATAATGCCCCGGCCACCTTCGTCATCGAGCGCGCCTTCGTCGGCTAAGCCCTCAATCCATCGGCTGGGCGGCGCGAGCGCGTTCGATCGCCGCGCCAAGTTCCTGCCATGCAGGCTTGTCGGGGGCGAAGCGTACGCGCAGATAGGCGGCGAGGTCGGTGAGCTGGCGATCGCTTAAGGCTTCGCCATAGGCTGGCATGGACATGATCTCGGCGGCATCTGCGCCCGCCTTCTGGGCAAACAGCGCCGGAGCCTGCGCCCCGTGCATCATCGTCAGCAGCACATTATCGGGACGGTCGGCGTGCAGGTTGCTATTGAAGGCGAGCGATCCGAGCGGCGAAGCCTCGGTGTGACAGGCTGAGCAAGCACCTTCAAAGAGGCGTGCGCCCACCGGCGCGATCCGTGCTGCCGTGGCCTCCGCCGCTTTTGTGTTGGCGAGTGCGGCCGTTTGTTGCGCGACAACACCCTCTTCCGTTTGGCCCGAGAAGCTTGCCAGATACGTCGCCATGGCCTGGATATCGCTGTCCGGAAGCGGGGCGAGCGCCCTGACGACCGAGCCCATCGGGCCGCCGGCGCTGCCGTGGCCTTTGGCGGAGCCGGTGCGCAGATAGTCGTAGAGAGCGGTTTGGCTCCAGCCGACGGGGGCGAGGCCCGCGCCGTTCAGCGCCGGTGCATCCCAGCCGTCCGCAAGGCCACCTGTGAGATGGAAGTCACCCTTCTTTTCCGCACCGAGCGCATTGCGCGGCGTGTGGCAGGCGCCGCAATGGCCGAGCGTTTCGACGAGATAAGCGCCGCGGTTCCAGGCTTCACCCTTTGTTGCATATGTCGGCACCGTCCGACTGCCCGCAAAAAGCATGTTCCAGCCGGCCAGCAATGGCCGGATGTTGAAGGGAAAGCGCAAGGCATTGTCAGCGGTCTTTGTGGCGGAAGGTGTCTGCGTCATCAGGAAGGCATAGAGCGCCTGAAGATCGGCATCGGTGGCGCCGGCGAAAGACAGATAAGGGTGGACCGGGTAGAGATGTTTTCCATCACGCCGCACGCCCTGCCGCATCGCCCGTTCGAAGGCCGGATAGGACCAGGCGCCGATGCCGTTTTCGGCGTCGGGCGTGATATTCGTGGCATGAACCACGCCGAAGGGCGTGTCGAAGGCGCGGCCGCCGGCAAAGGGCGTTCCGTCTGGTCCGGTATGACAGACATTGCAGGCGCCAATCGCGGCCGCCAGGCGTCCACGCTCGATCGTGGTGGCGCTGTAGGTGTCGGGGTCCGGTCGCGTGATTTCCGGATAAGCGCCACGCCAGGGCGAGGCGGCGAGAATGCCGCCCGCCAATACGCCCGCGACGATACCGCCCGCTCCTGCGAACATTGACCCTCGCCGCCACCATGGTTTCTTGATCGGCGTCGGAGGAGCGAGTGCCGGCAGCGTTTCACCAAGGGCGGCGAGCACGCGCTCCGGTGTCAGCGGCAGTTCGCGGAACCGGATGCCGGTGGCGTCGAAGACGGCATTGACGATTGCCGCCGCAGACGGGACCGAGGCGGATTCACCGGCGCCGCGTGGTTCTTCGTCCTGGCGCAACAGCATCAGCACGTCGATCTCAGGCACCTCCGGGAAGGTGATGATCGGGTAGCCGCCCCATTCGGCACTCTCGACGGCGGTGCTGGAGAAATCCACTTTTTCCTTCAGCACGCGGCTGGTGGACTGGATGACATTGCCGTGGATCTGGTGGCGCACGCCATCCGGATTGATCATCATGCCGGAATCCTGGCCGACGGTCACGCGCGTGACCGCGATCTCGCCGGTCTTGCGGTTGACGGCGACATCGGCGACCCAGGCCGACCAGGCGGCCGGCGTTCCCGGGAACTTGCCGTGGACATAGAGCGCATAGGCAAAGCCCCGGCCATAAAGCAGGTCGCCCTCGCCGCCCCTCGTTCCCGGTTCCGTGCGCGGCGTCCAGCCGGCGCGTTCGGTCACGGCATGGACCAGATCGACTGCTCTTGGATCCTTCAGGTAGCGCAGTCGGTATTCGACCGGATCGACCTTGGCCGCGAAAGCGAGTTCGTCGATATAGCTTTCATGCGCAAAACTGTTCGGCATGGCCGAAACGCCGCGAAACCACGAGGCCCGCGCGATCGGCGGCATGTCCTGCACGGCGATACGCATATTGCTGAAAGCATAGGGCGGGATCGCCGTCCGATCGCCCATGTCCGACGTCGCCGTGATGTTCGAGGCTTTGCCGGTCAGGATCAGGGCAAGCGTCGGCGACAGGTTCGACGGATAGCGCGTCTCGAAATCGTAAGCCGCCGGGCCGCCTTCGAGATCGAGCCCGCCGCGCACGTCGATCACCTGCGCGGCCCCCTTCGGTTCCCAGCCATGCTCCTGTTCGCGGGTGAGCTGCACGCGCACCGGCCGCCCGACCGCACGCGACAAAAGGGCGGCGTCGGCGGTCACGTCGTCGGCGCAATTGCGCCCATAGCAGCCGGCAGCCTCCAGCCGCTCGACGAGGACTGCCTCTTCCGGCATGTCGAGAAGAAGCGCCAGATCGCGACGCATCGGGTAGGGGTTCTGCGTTCCCGACCAGACGACCAGCCGCTCCGTGTGCCAATCGGCGACGGCGCAGGATGGGCCGATGGAGCCATGCATCTGATAGGGCCAGACGTAGCTGCGGTCAAAACGCGGAGATGCGCCTTCGAGCGCGCGCTCGACATCGCCCTGATCGGCAAGAATGCGCTTCGTGGCCGGATTATCGCGCAGCGCCTGTTCCGGATTGTTGAGGTCGGGCAGGAGCGGCGGATCGCGCCATATGACTGCGAGCCGGCGTGCAGCCTCCGCCGCGTTTTCCTCGCGCGTGGCGACGACGCCGACGAAATCGCCGATCGCCACCACCCCGACCAGGCCGGGAATATCGGCGATCGAGGCTTCGTCGACGGAGATCAGGCTCTGGCCGACATGCGGGCCATGGTCGAAGCCGACATAGGGTGGCCGGACGACGCGGCCATGCAGCATGTCCGGCACGCGGACATCGTGGACATAGGTCCATTGCCCCGTCGCCTTGGCGGCGATGTCGTTGCGCGGCTGCGGCTTGCCGACGATCCTGTAGTTCTCGACCGATTTGATCGGCGCGGTGGCGTCGATGACGATCCGCTCATGGCGCCCGGCGATCAGCTCGCCGAAGGTGACCGACCAGTTTGCCGATGCATCCGGGTGAATAATGCCTTCTTCGATTGAGAGCGTCTGTGGCGTGACGCCATAGCGAAGAGCCGCCTGCTGAAGAAGCCAGCGTCGTGCCGTTGCCGCAGCCTGGCGCAGCGGTATCGCCGTCACCTGAATGGTTTCGCTGGCGATCGTCGCGCCCTGATCGGGTGCCGCCGTCGTGCTGCCGAGCACCATCCGGACCCGGTCGAAAGGCAGGTCGAGCTCTTCGGCGACGATCTGTGCCAGGGCCGTCCGGATGCCGGTGCCGAGATCAACATGGCCGTTGAAGGCGCTGGCGGTTCCATCGGGATGAAGGGCAAGGAAGATGTCGGGATGGAGTGCATCTCCCGGCTTGATCACCAGCAGGATTTCATCCGCTTCGAGATAGCGGGCGCGAGGCGTCTCCTGCGGCGCGGTCATGGCGCATCCTCCGCAATGGCTGAGGAGGGAAGGGCGGCCATCAGTTCGCTGGCGCGGCGGGCGGCAGCAAGGATCTCGATATGCGTGCCGCAGCGACAGAGATGGCGCTTAAGAGCCGCGCGAATGGCGGTCTCGTCCGGCTGCGCATCACGAAGAAGCAGGGCAGTGGTTGCGATGATCATGCCGTTCAGGCAATAGCCGCATTGCGCGGCTTGCTTTTCGATGAAGGCCTGCTGCACCGGATGCAGCTTGTCCTTTGTGCCGAGACCCTCGAGGGTGACGATGGCGCGTCCTTCGGCAGCTGCCGCCGATATCGTGCAGGCACGCACGGCGCGCTTGCCGATCAGCACCGCGCAGGCGCCGCATTCGCCGAGACCGCATCCGAATTTCGGCCCGTTGAGACCGAGATCGTTGCGCAGGATATAGAGGAGTGGCGTTTCGGGGGACAGGTCGAGCGTGTGGCGGCGCCCATTGACATCAAGGGCGATCGGACGAGTCTTCACCACATCTCCCTTCCTGTCACGAGCAAGATGGAATGGATCGTCATCTCCCGAGATGGCGGGAAGCCATGCGAAACCGAGCAGTCGCTGCCGCGCTTTGTCAAGATAATCATCGCTCTGTTCCCAAGGGTCTTAATCGCCCTTCGTTTGTATACGAATGATTGCCGCGGAGCGGCTATCTGTCAATGGGCAGAGCTTGAAAACTATTTATGGTGATGTCGCGTTATCTTCGGTGCGGGACGCCATCCGGAAAACTCCAATTCCGAGCGCCCGATATCTTGGGGTTCTTTAGCGCAAGTAATCCATTGCTTACTGATCCAGCTTCTGGAAAACCTCGGAAAGCAGATTGGAAAGATCGGCCGCTTCCTTGTGGCCCAATATGTTCATCACATCCTGCTGCGCCTTCGTGCTGAGACCCTGTAATGTCAGGAAGATTTCCTTGCCCTTGTTCGAGCGGAAGATAAGAACCTTGCGCCGGTCCTTGGCGTCGGGAGCGCGATAGACGTCGGAGGATGCGACCATCTTGTCGATGATCTTGGTTAGGGTCGGCGAATCGACGAAAACCCTGGCTGCCAGCTCTCCCATCGACATGCCGTCATGTTCGTCGAGCGCTTCCAGGATCCTGTATTGTTCTATGGATAGGCCAACCGGTCTCAGGTGTGCCTCCATGGCCTGCTCGAGCTTGCGGTTGACGCCGCAGATGAGGCGCGTCAGTTGCACTTGGTTGATCCTCGCGTGCATATATTCATTTTCAATATTTTCCTTTCCATATAAATTTTCAAACGCAAATGATCAAGCCGGCGATTGAGCTAATATGCTTAACAACTGAGCATCTGGCCCTGTCGTTTTTTGTGCACAATCGTCGTCGGCGCCTCTCAAGGACCTGAATCTGATGACTTGCGGCGGTCTATGGCCGTCCGACGGGTGCAAACAGACGGCCAAGAAGGGTTGGCACATTTCCTGCTTTCATAGATCCCTGGCGAAGCGACGAAGATGAAAGGCAACGGTCTTGTTCACGATTCGGCTTGGTCTGCTCACTGCACAAAGTGGTTCAGCGGGATTATGGGCGCCGTCTGCCGAGGCTTGCGGCCGTCTGGCAGTTGACGAGATTAACCGTGCAAGCGGGATCTTGCGCCGGCCTGTCGAGCTTTCTGTTATCGATGCCGGGTCGACGAGCGAAACCGCCGGCCGCGCGGCGGCGCACGCGATCCGCTTCGATGGTGTTCATGGTATCATCGGCATGATGCCGAGCTACGCGCGCGAAGCTGTTGCCGCCGCGACCAATGACACGGTGCCGTTCGTCTATACCCCGCAATTCGAAGGCTTTGCGCCGGAGCGTCAGGTGATGACCACCGGAGAGACGGCCGACGAACTCCTGGCGCCGGCGATCAATTGGCTTTCAGAAAATAGCGGCGCGCGCCGCTATTTTCTCTGCGGTAACGATTATGTCTGGCCGCGCTCAAGCCTCTCCATCGCGCGGAAACTTATCCAGCGTGCCGGCGGCATCGTCACGGGAGAGAGCTTCGTTCCCGTCGGCGTGCTCGACTACGATGAAATCCTAGATCGCATCAAGACGACGCGCGCGGATGTGGTTCTGCCCTATTTTCTCGGCTCCGACGCCATTGAATTCAACCGGGCCTTTTGCGCGGCGGGCCTGAGCTCGAGTGTCTTGCGCTTCACCTCGGCGATCGACGAGACCATCGTCTATGGCCTTGCGCCGCACGAGACGGAAAATCTCTATGTCAGCTCGGCCTATTTCTCATCGATCCGGTCTCGCAACAACGGCGCCTTCCTGGAGCGCTATCACATGGCCTATGGCGAAAATCCGCCGCCGGCCAATGCCTTCGGGCAATCCTGCTATGAGGGCGTCTACTCCCTGGCTGCCCTTGTCGAAGAGGCCGGCGGCTTCGATACCAAACAGCTCGGGCGCCTCTATGGCCGCATCCTGCAGCAACGCACCGCTCGTGGCAGCGAGCCCAAGGCGGTGGTTGGTGGGCGCCATCCCGTGCATGTCGCGCGTCTGGACGGCTATGATTTTAAGATTCTCGCCAGCGCATAAAATAACTTGATTTTTCAAATATTGCGGATTTAAGTATCCCCGCCATAAGCAACAAGGGGAACTCTTCAATGCATCTGTCTCGCCGCCGCTTCCTGCATCGCTCCGCGCTCGCCTCCGCCACGCTCCTCACCGCCCCCATGATCCTCCGTCATTCGGCTCTTGGCGCGGATAACCCCATCCTGATCGGCAGCCTGCACGACCAGTCCGGCCCGATCGCGGCATCCGGCGTACCGATGGTGCATGCGCTTCAGCTGGCGGTCGACGAGATCAATGCGGCAGGCGGCCTCATTGGCCGGCCGGTCAAGATCGTGCACTATGACACGCAGTCGAACATCCAGATGTATTCGCAATATGCCCAGCAACTGGCCCTGAAGGACAAGGTCGCGGTTGTTCACGGCGGCATCACCTCGGCGTCGCGCGAGGCCGTCCGTCCGACCTTCGACCGCTTCAAGGTGCTCTATTTCTACAACGTGCTCTATGAGGGTGGCGTCTGCGACCGCAATACGTTCTGCACGGGCACGACGCCGGCGCAGACCGTCGAGAAGCTGGTGCCCGCGGCCATGAAGAAGGCCGGCAAGAAGGCCTACATCATCGCCGCCGACTATAATTACGGTCAGATCACTGCGAAGTGGATGACCAAATATGTCAAGGACAATGGTGGCGAGGTCGCTTCGATCGACTTCTTCCCGCTGGATGTCACCAATTTCGGCCCGACCATTTCCAAGATCCAGGCGGCCAAGCCCGATCTCATCCTGTCGGCTCTCGTGGGCGGCAACCACACCGCCTTTTATCGGCAGTGGACTTCAGCCGGAATGAAGGGCCAGATCCCGATCGCCTCCACCACCTTTGGCCTCGTCAACGAGCCGACGACGCTGGACGCGGCGGAAAGCGAGAATATTCTGGGCGCCTATGGCTATTTCGAGGAACTCGATACGCCCGCGAGCAAAAGCTTCGTCGAGAAGATCAAGAAGGCTCATCCGGATACGCCCTATATCAGCGAGCTTGCCGCGGCCACCTATGAAGGGGCGCAGCTCTGGGCCGAAGGCGTGCGCAAGGCCGGCAGCATCGACCGCGCCAAGGTCGTCGACGCGCTGGAATCGGGCCTCTCCTTTGCCGGACCGACCGGCACAGCCACTCTCGACCACGCGACCCATCACACTACGCGCAATGCCTTCCTCGCAGAGGTCAAGGATCGCAAATGGAGCGTTCTCGAGAGCTTTCCGGACGTCAAGCCGCTGGACACCGCCAGCGTCTGCGATCTGGTGAAGAACCCGGCCGACAACAAGCAATACGTCATCAGCTTCTAAAGCCCGCCGGCGGATTGCGCGGCAAAGCCTGGGCAATCCGCAGTCTTCGCGAGAAAGGAGCTCGATTTTGGATATCTACATCATAGTGGCGCTCGACGTCATTAACGGCACGGCCTCTTTGTTCCTCCTATGCCTGGGATTGGCGATCATCTTCGGGATGATGAAGATCATCAATCTGGCGCATGGCGAGTTCATCATGCTCGGAGCCTATGCCACGGTTATTTCCGCCAATGCGGGCGTCAACATCTGGATCGCGATGCTGGTCGTCGCGCCGCTTTTCGTCGGGCTGGTCGGGTTGATCGTCGAGCGCTGCCTGATCCGTTTCCTCTACGGGCGGCTGGTCGATTCCATGCTGGCGACCTGGGGATTGAGCCTGCTGATCATCGGTATCGTCACCACGATCTTCGGCAATACCATTCAGGGCGTGCCGACCCCGCTCGGCGGCTTCTCCATCGGCGCCTACCGGTCGAGCTACTACACGCTGTTCCTGCTGGCGATGGCGATCATCATGATGGCGCTGGTCTATGCCGTCATGCGCTACACCAGGTTCGGCCTGATCGCGCGCGCCACCATGCAGAACCCGGCCATGGCCAATACGCTCGGCGTCAATCCGGCGCGTGTCTACATGATGACCTTTGCGGCTGGGGCAGCCATTACCGGCCTTGCCGGCGGCCTGCTGGCACCGGTATCGGGCGTCACGCCGGTCATGGGCGGCGCCTATGTCGCCAAGGCCTTCATCACGGTTGTCGGCGGCGGCGCGGCTATTCTGTCCGGGACGCTTTCGGCGGCGACCTTGTTCGGCAGCATCAACCAGATCGGTGCCTATCTCACCACCCCCGTCTATGGCGAGGTCATCGTCTTCACCGCCGCCATCGTCCTGATCCGGCTATTGCCTCAGGGCATTTCCGGGCGCTTTTTCAAGGGGAACCTGTGATGACGCCACGTCTTCGCCTGTTTGCCCAGAGCCTGGCCGTTCTCGTAGCCATCATTGCCGTCGCCATTGCACCCGGCCAGCTCGAACTCTTTACATTGATGCAGTTCACGCTGTTTGCCGCCATGGCGGTGCTGTCGCTCAGCCTTGCCTTCATCTGGGGTTTCGGCGGCATTCTGTCCTTTGGGCAGACAGCCTTCTTCGGCCTCGGCGGTTATGTCTATGCAATCTCCGCCATCAACTTCCAGGATTCCACGCAAGGCATCATGCTGGCGCTGCTCATTCCAGCCGTGTTTTCGGCATTGCTCGGCTACTTCGTCTTCTACGGGCGGATCTCCGATGTCTATCTCGGGGTCATCACCCTGACGGTGACCCTGATCCTGTTCAACGTCATCAACTCGACGTCGGGGGACGAGTATCATATCGGCACGGCGATGCTGGGCGGCTTCAACGGCATCCCGGCGGTGCCGACCTTCAACATGCCCTTCGATCCTTCGACCCCGCTGTCGCCGGAGCAATCATGGTGGGTGACGGGCGGGGCGCTCATAGCCGTCTACCTCCTGCTGCGCCTTATTCTGGCGAGCCCTTTCGGCCGTGTCGTGGTCGCCGTCCGGGAAAACGAGGTGCGTGCTTCCCTGCTGGGATATGACCCGCGCCTGATCAAGCTGGTGACCTTCGTGATCGGCGGCGCGATCGCTGGATTGGCAGGCGCCCTCTATGTGAATTGGGGCGCTTTCGTCGGGCCGACGATTTTCAGCCTGTCGCTGTCGGCCGAGATCATCATCTGGATCACCATCGGCGGTCTTGGCACGCTGCTCGGCCCGATCATCGGCTGCATATTGATCGAATATGCCGTCGCTGCCATCGGCTCGCAGCAGACATTGAATTCGAACCTCGTCCTGGGCGCGGTTCTCATTTTCTTCGTCCTGCTGCTGCCCAAGGGATTGGTGCCAACCGTCCGCGACCTTCTGCTGCGGCTCCTCCCCAAGATCGAGCCGAGATCGGCTAACCCAGCTCCAGAACCCTCCGTCCAGCCTGTGGGAGCCAAGTGACATGCCCGAGCCCACTTTGCTTCTCAAGACAGAACATCTGACCATGCGCTTCGGCGGCGTCGTCGCCAATGACGACATCAACTTCACGCTGGAGGAGATGGAGCTACGCTGCCTGATCGGCCCGAATGGAGCCGGCAAGAGCACCTTCTTCAAGTCACTCACCGGCCAGCAGACGCCGACATCGGGGACGATCGCGTTCCGGGGGCAGCCGATCGCGGGAAAGCTCCCGCATGAGATCGCCCGCATGGGCATCGGCATCAAGACGCAGGTTCCGAGCGTCTTCAACGGCTTGAGTGTCCGCGAAAATATCTGGATGGCGGCCCGCCGCAAGGCGACCCCGAGGGGGCTCGCGCCCATGGTGGAAAGCGTGCTTTCCCTGATCCGGTTGAGCGACTTCGCCGACAGGGTCGTCGCGACGCTGTCGCACGGCCAGCGCCAATGGGTCGAGATCGGCATGGTGCTTGCCGCCGAGCCGGACCTCATCCTGCTCGACGAGCCCGCCGCCGGCATGACGGACGAAGAGACGCTTAGAACCGCGGAGATCATCCGCGACATCAACCAGTCGCGCGCCATTATCGTCGTCGAGCACGACATGGCCTTCATCAAGCTGATCGCCAAGAAGGTCACGGTCTTTCACCAGGGCAAGGTGCTGGTGGAGGACACGATCGACCGCGTGCTCGCCGATCAGAGGGTTCGAGACATCTACCTCGGAAAGAAGGTGGTTGCATGACACAGCTTCTGAGCGTGAAGGACTTGCGATCCGGCTACGGGCGGATTCCGATCCTCGCAGGCGTGGATATGGCGATGGAAGAGGGCGAGTATCTCGGCATCCTCGGCCATAACGGCATGGGCAAGACGACGCTCATGCGTACTCTCATGGGGCATCTGCCGGCAACAGCCGGCTCGGTGGAATTCTCCGGCCGCAACGTGACAGGGATGAAACCTTTCGAGCGGTCGAGGCTCGGCATGGGGCTGGTGCCGCAGGGGCGCGAGATCTTTCCGGAGCTTTCTGTCTATGAAAACCTGCGGATGGGGCTGGTGGCGGCCCGAAAGGAGGACCGATCGATTATCGATACCGTTCTTCAGGATTTTCCGCGTCTCGTTCGCCTGCTCGACCGTCGCGGCGGGGCGCTTTCCGGCGGCGAACAGCAGCTTCTGGCGCTTGCCCGCTGCCTGTGCACCAAGCCGAGGCTCATTCTGCTTGATGAGCCGACTGAGGGCATTCAGCCGTCAATCATCGAGGAGATTATCGAGACGCTGATTGCGCTGAAGAGCCGCTGGAAACTGTCGCTGATCGTCGTCGAACAGAACCTCGAATTCATTACGTCGCTGTCCGACCGGATCCTGCATATCCAGAAGGGCCGCATCACCGGAGAAATCGATCGGGATGCCATCCTGTCCGGGGAGGTAGGCATGGCCCCCGTCTAGTTTACCGGAGCCGTTCCGGCTCCGTTCCAACCGAAATCCGATCTCAAAACGCTTGTCTTCACAAGAAAGGATGACTCATGTCCATTACCCGTCCAACCGTTGCCGATGTCGTCGAGCTGGCCTCCAGCCTGCACATGAACATGTCTGCCGAAGAGGCCGCCAGTTATCAGTCTCTGATGGGCGGCATGTTCGATGCCTATGATGTGGTCGACTCGCTGCCCAATCCGTTGCCACCGGCCAAATATCCGCGCACTCCCGGCTACAAGCCGGGCCTTGAGGAAAATAAATACGGGGCCTGGGCCTACAAGAGCGAGGTGAAGGGCGCGTCCGAGGGCAAGCTCAAGGGACGAACAGTCGCTCTCAAGGACAATGTCGCGCTCGCCGGCGTTCCGATGATGAACGGGTCAACGACGCTTGAAGGCTTCGTGCCGGCCGCCGACGCGACCATCGTCACCCGCATGCTCGATGCAGGTGCTACCATCGTCGGCAAGGCGGTCTGCGAGCATTTTTGCCTCTCCGGTGGTAGCCACACCTCCGATCCCGGCCCGGTGCATAACCCGCACCGCATGGGCTATTCGGCGGGTGGATCGTCTTCCGGCAGCGCCGCACTGGTGGCGGCCGGCGAAGTGGACATGGCGATCGGCGGCGATCAGGGCGGCTCGATCCGAATTCCGGCCTCCTATTGCGGCATTTACGGGATGAAGGCCACGCATGGTCTCGTGCCCTATACCGGCGTCATGCCGATCGAATCGACCATCGACCATACCGGGCCGATGACCGCGACGGTGGCCGACAATGCTCTGCTGCTGGAAGTGCTTGCCGGTGCCGACGGCTTCGATCCGCGCCAGTATGCGCCGAAGGTTTCGTCCTATACCGAGGCCCTGGGCAAAAGCGTCAGGGGTTTGAAGATCGGCCTGCTGAAGGAAGGCTTTGCCGTGTCGAACATGCAGGAGGCGGTTGCCGACAAGGTGCGGGCGGGTGCGGAGCGTCTGGCCGGCCTCGGTGCCGAGATCTCCGAGGTCTCCATTCCGGATCATCTCAATGCGCTTGCGGCCTGGAATCCGATCACGCTGGAAGGCTTCATGGTGCAGATGATGCATGGCAATGGCATGGGGTTCAACTGGAAGGGGCTCTATGATGTCGGTCTCTTGGACGCGCATTCGTCCTGGCGGAACCGGGCCGACGATCTGTCGAAGACACTCAAGCTGTGCATGCTGGTTGGTCAGTGGGGGCTTACTCATTATCGCGGGCGCTACTATGCCAAGTCCCGCAATATCGCTATCGCGGCAAAGGCTGCCTATGACGCGGTCTTCGGTGAATATGATCTGCTCTTGATGCCGACCCTGCCTTGCGTGGCAACGAAATTGCCCGAGAAGGATGCGCCGCTCTCCGAGATCATTGAGCGCGCCTTCGAGATGACCGCGTCCACCAGCCCCTTCGACGTCACCGGCCATCCGGCCATGTCCTTGCCCTGCGGCCTCGTGGACGGACTGCCCGTTGGCTTGATGCTGATCGCCAAGGATTACGACGAGAGCACGATTTATCGTGCGGCCAGTGCATTTGAGGCCGACGGCGACTGGAGGTCGTTCTGATGCACACCATCAGCGCGATCATCCGGGTTAAGGCCGGGCAGGAGGCGACCATGCGCGACGCCCTGATGGCGGTCGCCTCGCATGTGGCCATGAATGAGCCGGAAACTCTCGGCTTCTTCATTTCCCAGAGTGAGGACGATCCGTGCCTGTTCACCACCTATGAACGCTTCGCGGATCGCGCCGCCATGGACCGCCACAATGGTTCGGATGCGGTGGCTGTGTTTTTTGCCATCGCAAGCCCCATCCTGGATGGGCCTGTGACACTGGTGACGGCGCTCGAGGCATCGGCGAAAGCCTGATTTTGACAGTCCCGAAGTGCCGGCGGCGTCGAGCGCGCCGGCACGGGGCAACGCATGGCTCTTTGCCGATTTTCCAACGAAAGAATGGGATGATGTTCGATACGATCATTATCGGGGCGGGCTCAGCCGGCTGCGTGGCGGCCCATCGCCTGAGCGCGGATGCGAAGCGAAAGGTTCTGGTGCTGGAGGCCGGGCGGGATGCGCCGATTGCTTCCGATATCCCGTCCGACTGGGTGACGATGTTTAATACCGGCGCCGACTGGGGCTACTATACCGAGCCGCAGCCCGGCTGCCGGGGCCGCCGCATCTTCTGGCCGCGCGGTAAAATGGTCGGCGGATCCGGCGCGCTCAATGCCATGATCTATATTCGCGGCCTGCCGTCGGATTATGACGCCTGGCAGGAGATGGGCTGCACCGGCTGGGGCTGGAAGGACGTATTTCCGGCCTTCCTCGCCGCCGAGAACAATGCCGATTTCCAGGCCGACCCCTATCACGGCAATGAAGGGCCGCTTCATGTCGCCAACGTGCCCTATGTCGATAGGCACGAGCACCTATGGCTCGAAGCCGCCCAGGTGGCGGGCTTCGCGTTCAACCCGGATTTCAATGGCGAGAGCCAAGAGGGGGCCGGGCTCTTCCAGTTCAC
Source organism: Rhizobium sp. AP16 (assembly GCF_000281735.1). Taxonomy (NCBI): domain Bacteria; kingdom Pseudomonadati; phylum Pseudomonadota; class Alphaproteobacteria; order Hyphomicrobiales; family Rhizobiaceae; genus Rhizobium; species Rhizobium sp. AP16. Next base: position 27,232 of record NZ_AJVM01000068.1, read on the forward strand.
GATCAGGAATGGCGAACGATGGGGGACCGGCAAGGCCTATCTGCGCCCCGTCCTCGACCGGCCGAACCTGACCTTGAAAAAAGGCGTTCTCGTCACCGGTCTGATTATCGAGAAGGGCCGTGTCATCGGCGTGAACTACCTGGTGAACGGCATTCCGGAGACATCCTATGCGGCCAGCGAAGTCGTCATGGCAGCCGGCGCCATCGGGACATGTCAGATCATGATGCTGTCCGGCATCGGCCCGGCCACGGAGCTGGAAGCGGCGGGCGTCACGCCGGTTCACGATCTTCCCGGCGTCGGCAAGGATCTGCAGGACCACCTCAATATCCCGATATCCTTCTACGCCAAGGAGCCGATGGGGATCGGGGCGTGGACAGAGGAAATCCTTGAAGACAGTTTTGCGGAATGGCGTGATCATCGAAGCGGCATCCGCACCTCGCCTTGGGTGGCGGCGGGCGCCCACGTCTGCAGCCGGCAAGGCGTCGAGCCCGATCTCCAGCTTTATGGCGCCATCAGCCCGCATCGCGACTATGCCCGGTTCCTCGGCGGCCGTTCCGGTATCACCGCCCATTGCGTTCTCCAGCGTCCGAACAGCCGCGGCGAGATCAGGCTGCGTTCGGCGGATCCCACGGAGCATCCGGCGATCGATCCGAAATACTTCGTCTCCGATCTCGACGGGGCGGATCTTGCAACGATGATCGCCGGGGCGCGGATCAACCGCAATATCCTCGCCCAATCGCCGATAACAGAGCTTATCGACTACGAGCTGTCGCCGAGCGCGGAGTGCGAGACGGATGCCGAGATCGCCGATTATGTCCGGGGGCATATGACGACGCTCTATCATCCCTCCAGCACCTGCCGGATGGGCGTCGACAGGTTCGCCGTAACCGATCCCGTCACGATGAAGGTGCATGGCCTCGAGGGCCTGCACATCGCCGATGCCTCCGCCATTCCGAAAATGGTGTCCGGCAATCTCAACGCGCCGACAATCATGCTTGCCGAGCGTGCCTGCCAGAAAATACTTGCGGCTTGAGGAGAACGAAAATGACCGCTGTTTCCACCCATGCGACCTGGCACCAGAAGGCCGAAAAATTGAAGCTCGAGGGCGGGTTGTTCATCGACGGCACGCTCCTGCCGGCAAGGTCTGGCAAGCTGTTCGAAAGCATCAATCCGGCGAACGGCGCGGTGATCGCCGAAGTGGCCCAGGGTGATGCCGCCGATATCGATCGTGCCGTGGCATCAGGCCTGAAGGCCTTCAAATCCGGCATCTGGTCACGAAAGGCGCCGCGCGAGCGCATGGCGGTGATGCTGCGCTTTGCCGATCTCATCGAGGCGCATCGCGAGGAATTCGCGCTGATCGACACCATGGACATGGGCAAGCCGATCAGCGAGATGCTGAACGTGGACATTCCGCTGGCGCTTCTCTGCTTTCGCTTCACCGCCGAATGCATCGACAAGGTACAGGGAAGTGTGGGCGCGACCTCCCCCGATATCCTTTCCTACTTGCTGCGCCAGCCGCTCGGGGTTATCGGGTGCATCGTGCCCTGGAACTACCCGTTGCTGATGACCGCGTGGAAGATCGCTCCCGCACTGTCGGCGGGCAATTCGGTGGTGCTGAAGCCGGCCGAGCAGTCACCGCTGTCGGCCATTCTTCTCGCGCGCCTCTTCGTCGAAGCAGGAGGCCCCGAGGGCGTGCTCAACGTCGTCAACGGCTTCGGGCCGGAGGCCGGCAAGGCACTCGCACTTCATCATGACGTCGAGAAGATCGCCTTCACCGGCTCGGTCGAGATCGGCAAGCTGATGATGGTTTATTCCGGCCAGTCGAACCTCAAGAAGGTCTCGACCGAATGTGGCGGCAAGTCTCCACATGTCATCATGGCCGACGCCACCGATCTCGAGGCGGCAGCCTCCTGGGCGGCCATGGGTATTTTCGGAAACCAAGGCGAGGTCTGCTGCGCCGGCTCGCGCATCCTCGTGGAACGCAAGATCCTCAAGGATTTCACGGACATCTTCCGTGAAAAAGCCGAAACGGGCTATCGTCCGGGCGATCCGCTGGACCCTAGCACCAGCATGGGGCCGCTGGTGGATTTCGGCCAGCAGAAGCGGGTGTTGAACTATATCGGCATCGGCAAACAGGCCGGCGCGGAATGCGTGCTCGGCGGCGGCATTCCGGCAGGGCTGGAAAAGGGTGCCTTCGTTTCGCCGACGATCTTCACCGGTGTCAACAACCAGATGACCATCGCCCGCGAGGAGATCTTCGGTCCTGTCGCCAGCATCATTGCTTTCGATGGTTTCGAGGAGGCGGTCTCGATCGCGAATGATACCAGCTTCGGTCTCGCCGCCGGCATCTGGACATCGGATCTCGGCAAGGCGCATCGTTTCGCGCGCGATGTGGAGGCCGGGATGGTCTACATCAACAGCTATATGACCGGCGACATGCAGCTTCCCTTCGGCGGCTGGAAGGAAAGCGGCAACGGCCGCGACAAATGCATGGATGCGCTCACCTCCTACACCCAGACCAAGGGCGTCTGGGCGACGATTGGGTAAGCGTATAATTACCGAATGGCAATCGGCGTTTCCGCACCATTTACATCTTACCGGATGTAGGAAGCGGAAACGTCCGGCTTTTACCGCGATACGGAATTCACGATGTTGCAAAGACCGGTTCGGACCGCATTGTTCGAGGTGACTTGGCCGGCCTGAATATCGAATATCGCGTCGACGCGCACTCCGGCGCCGATTTGACGTGCGACCACTCTAAGGGTCTGAATTCTGCCGGACCCCGTGGTTTCCTGATAGGCGTCGATGGCCGAAAGGTCCCGGTCGATCTTGATACCGGAAAATCCCTCTGCCGCAACGGCTTGGGCAAGCGTTTTCAGAACCGTTGCCGCCTTTGCCTTCGGGAGTTCCTGCCAGGTCTTGTAGCTGACAGCCGTGACCATCGGCACTCCGCTCGTCTTGAAATTGCTTTCGCACGAGGCGGCTTCGACCACGCCTGCCGACATGGTGAAAGCAATCAGAATTTCAACAACCCGTTTCATATTCGCATCCCGAGCAATTTTTAGAATGTCGGGAATGTTGCAATAAATACGGTATTAGTAAAGTCAGTTTTTCGCTATCTGGTTGCGCCTATCCGCCGCGAAAGATCATGGCCGATCCTTGGTGCATCGGCAGCGATATAGAGACTGGCAACAGACCCACGCCGCTCGAAAGAGCGCGGCGCGGGTCTGTTATCTTGGATTATGCAGATACTTCCGGTTCCTTGACCGCTTCTTCTCGCGGTATCCGGAACCATGCCACGTAAAGGGCGGGGAGGAACAACAGCGTCAGGGCCGTGCCGATGACGATGCCGCCCATCATGGCATAGGCCATCGGTCCCCAGAACACCTCTCGCGAAATGGGGATCAGGGCGAGCGTGGCGGCGGCGGCCGTCAGCATGATCGGTCGCATACGATGCTCGGTCGCCTCGATCACAGCATGCCATGCGCTGACCCCGGTTTCTCGCAGATGCTCGATCTGCACCACGAGGATGACCGAGTTTCGGATCAGGATGCCGATCAGCGCCAGCACGCCCAATATCGCAACGAAGCCGAGCGGCGCATTGCTCATCAACAGCGCGACGACCACGCCGATGAGGGCTGTCGGGGCGACCGCAAAGACCAGGAACAGCCGGCTGAAGCTCTGCAACTGGATCATGAGGATCGTCGCCATGATGAAAATCATCATGGGTGCAACGGCGGCGATCGGTCCCTGTGCCTTGGCGCTTTCTTCGACGGCACCGCCGACGACGATCGAATAGCCGACCGGCAATGTCTTCTCGAACTGCTCGACCTTGGCATCGAGCTGGCTGACGACCGTTGCCGGTTGGATCGCACCGACGACGCCGGCCTTGATCGTGATCGTCGGGATGCGCGCGCGACGCCAGATGGTCGGTTGTTCCAGCTCGTAGCGGAAGGTTGCCACGGCCGAGAGCGGGACCGCTTTACCGTTCGAGGCCGGCAATTGCAGGTTCTGGAGCGTTTCGATGGAACCGCGCTCTGCCGTCTGGGCACGCCCGATCACGTCGATCAGGTAGATGTCGTCGCGGATCTGGGTCGTGCTCGATCCTTCGACGATGCTGTTGAGCGCGGTGGCGATGTCTTCGGACGAAACGCCCAGCTGGCGCGCCTTGTCCTGGAGAACATCGATCTTGACGACGCGCGCCGGCTCGTTCCAGTCGAAGATGATGCCAGTCAGTGAGGGATTGCTACCCATGACGCCGGCAAAATCCTGAGCTATGCCGCGGACCTTCTGGATGTCCGGGCCGCTTATCCGGTATTGTACAGGCTTGCCGACCGGCGGGCCGATATCGAGCAGCTTCACGAAGGCGTCCGTGCCGGGGAAGGTCTTGTTGAGGTAGTCCTGAAGCTCCGCCCGCACCTTGTCGCGCACCTCCAGGCTCTTCGTGACGATGACCGTCTGCCCGAAGGTCACGTCCGGCGTCTGCACGTCGAACGACAGGATAAAGCGCGGTGCGCCCTGTCCGACATAGGTGGTCCAGTGATCGATGCCCGGGTTGTTCGCGAGCTTCTCACGTTCGAACTGGGCCATCTGCCGGTTCGTTTCGGTAATCGAGCTGTTGTGCGGCAGGTTCCAGTCGACGATGAGCTCCGGCCGGTCCGATGATGGGAAGAACTGCTGTTGCACGTAGCCCATGCCGAAGATGGAAAGGGCAAAGGCAAAGACGGTGAGGGCAATGGTTGCCCATCGGAAGCGCATCGCCATCGTCAGCAGTCGTGAAAACAGCGCGGCAAACCAGCCCTTTTTCTCGTGATGCTTCTTCATCGTCTTGGGCAGGATCGTCACCCCCAGCAATGGGGTGAAGAGAACCGCCACGATCCATGAGACGAGCAGAGACACCGCAATGACGACGAACAGAGTGAAGGTGAACTCGCCGGCGGCGCTGTCGTTGAGGCCGATCGGAATGAAGCCGGCGACGGTGACGAGCGTGCCGGTGAGCATCGGGAATGCCGTCGAGGTGTAGACATAGGTGGCAGCCTTGCGCAGGTCGTCGCCAACCTCCAGGCGCGCCACCATCATCTCGACCGCAATCATGGCGTCGTCGACCAGGAGGCCGAGTGCGATGATCAGGGCGCCGAGCGAGATGCGCTGCAACGAAATGCCCGAATAGGCCATCACGACGAATGTAATGGCAAGGACGAGCGGGATGGAGATCGCGACAACAAGACCGGCCCTGAGGCCGAGGCTGATGAAGCTGATCGCAAGCACGATGGCTATGGCTTCGAAGAGGGCGCGCGTGAAGCCGGAGACGGCCTCGTCGACCACGGCCGGCTGATCCGAGACGCGGTGAACATCGACGCCCACCGGCAGGTCGGCGACAATCTCGTCGACCTTCTTTTCCAAAGCCTTCCCGAATTCGAGCAGGTTGGCGCCCTGTTTCATGCCGATGGCAAGGCCGATCGCCGGCTCGCCGTTGACTCGGAAGAGCGAAGACGGCGGATCGACATAGCCGCGCTTGATCGTCGCGACATCGGTCAGCGGAAAGAAGCGGTCGTTGACCCTGAGGTTGATCGCCCGCAGGCTCTCTTCCGAGGAGAACTGCCCGCCGACCCGGAGCGCGATGCGTTCAGGCCCTGCCTCCACGAAACCGGACTGTGTGACGGCATTTTGCGCCTGCAGCGTCGAGATGATGGCGGAGCGGTCGATGCCGAGCGCCGCGATCTTGCGGGTCGAGAATTCCAGGTAGACGGCCTCGTCCTGCGCGCCGATGATGTCGACCTTTCCGACATTCGGAACGGTCAGGATCCTGGCGCGCGCGTCTTCGACGCGGTCGCGAAGCTGCCTCTGGGTGAGCCCGTCGCTGGTGAAGGCAAATATGTTGCCGTAGACATCGCCGAAGCGGTCGTTGAAGAACGGACCCACCACGCCGGACGGGAAATCGCCCTTGATGTCCGCGATCATGTTGCGGACCCGGACCCAGGTGGCTTCGACATTCTTGGCTTTTGTCGTCGGAAGCAGCTCGACGAAGATGGTCGTCTGCCCCGCAACGGTTTCACTGCGGGTGTAGTCGAGGGACTCGAGCTCCTCCAGCTTCTTCTCGATGCGATCGGTCACCTGCTTGGTGACTTCCTCAGCAGACGCTCCCGGCCATTGTGCCTGGATGACCATGGTCTTGATGGTGAAGGAAGGGTCTTCTTCGCGGCCGAGCCCCATATAGGAAAACACGCCGGCAAGAATGAAGACGATCATGAAATACCAGACCATCGAACGATGTTCGAGCGCCCAGTCGGAGAGGTTGAAGGTCTTCAAAGCTGGTTCTCCTGCGTAAGTTTGACCTTCTGGCCGTCTGTCAGATGACGAACGCCTGCAATCGCGACATGGTCACCGATCTTCAGTCCGTCGAGAATCCGCACGCGGTCAGGGTCGGTAAAGGAGCTGTCCAGGGTGACCGGTTTGCGGGATACTGTTGCGTTTTCCGTGTCGATCACCCAGACATTGGGCTTGCCGTCCTGCATCAGAATGGCGGTCGACGGCAGGGACACGGTGGGCTCGGCATTGATGACGGCGCTTGCGGTGATAATCGAGCCCAGGCGGAATGCGTCCGGCGGATTGCTGAGCGTGATCTTTGTCCGTCTTGTCCGCGTGGTTGCCTCCGATTCAGGGGCGATTTCACGGACGATGCCAGTGACCCGGATGGTGGGATCAAGTTGCAGGGAGATCTCGAAGGGCGATCCCGGCTTCAGCCCGTCGAGACTTGCCTCGGGAATGTCGATGACCGCTTCGCGCACGTCGGGGCGAGCGACGGTGAGGACGGTCTGTCCAGCGGAGACGACCTGGCCGACTTCCGCCGAGGTTGCGGTGACGACGCCGTCGAATTCCGCCTTCAGCTGGGCATAGCCAAGCTGTTCTTCCGCCTTTGCCAGATTGGCTTGCGCCTTGGCGACAGAAGCGACGGCCGATTTCTGCGCCTGCTCGGCGCTTTCAAGCGCTGCCTCGCTGCCCGATCTGGATTCGGCAAGCGCGCGCTGGCGTTCCTCCGATGCCGAAGCATTGGTCAGTTGCGCCTGGCTGTTCGACAGATCGGCACGGGCGCTGCGGACGGCAAGTTCGAGGGAAAGCGGATCGATGGCGGCGACCACCTGTCCCTTGGTGACGAGATCTCCGACATTGACGTCGCGCGCGATGACTCGCCCGAGGACGCGGAAACCAAGGTCCGTCTCGATCCTCGGCTCGATCGTTCCCGGCAGTTGCAGGCTGACGACCGGCACCGATTTGATGATGGTCGAAAGAACCGGCCGTACTTTCTGTTCTGCCTCGGCGGGTTTGCTGTCGCAGGACGATAGTGTCGACGCGGCCAGCAATAGCGACGCTGCAATCAAGGCGTTTCTCATTTCGCAGCCTCCTGGGAGCTGGCCACGCGCTGGCCGGCGCGCAGGAATTTGCCGCCTTCGGTGACGACGACCTCCTGCGGCTTCAGTCCGCCGCTGACCGCGAATTGTCCGGTTTCGTATTCGGCGACCTGAATTTTCCGCAAGGAGACTTCGCTCGTTGCGGGGTCGACGACCCATACCGCTGGCTGGCCGCTCGCCGAAGTCATGGCGCTCCATGGCAGAAGGATGGCTTCCGGCGACGGTTTGCTGAATGTTCCGGAAACGGCCGCACCAAGCGGCAAATCCCCGCCATTATCCAGCCCGACCTTGACCTTAATGGTGCCGGTCGAAGCATCGATCGTCGGCGATATCTCCCTGATCGTGGCGGTTACCTGCTTGGGTGTGCCAGACAGGAGGGTGACCAGGACCTGCTTGTCGGGTTGTTCCTTCAGAAACAGGGATTCGAAGACATTGAAAACCGCGTCGCGCGGACCGTCATGGGCAAGCGTGAAGACGGATTGTGCCGCCTGCGCCACCTGGCCGACTTCGGCGTTGCGCGCCGTGATGATCCCGTCCGCGTCGGCGCGCAGTTCCGTGTAGGAAAGTGCGTCCTTGGCGGTCTCGAGCTGAGCCTTTGCGGCTTCTTCGGATCCCTGGGCGGTCAGAAGCGCTTCATTGGCGGAATCATAGGCGGCGCGGGTCGTGACCTGGTTCTTGAAGAGGCTTTCCTGGCGGGTCGCGGCGAGTTGCGCCTGGGTGAGCTGCGCTTCGGCGGCCTGAAGGCTCGCCGTCGCAACGTCGACGTCGGCCCGCTGCTCCTCCGCATCGATCTTCGCCAGGAGATCGCCTGCCTTCACCTTGGCTCCGACATCGACGCTGCGCTCGATGATTCTGCCGCTGACGCGAAATGAAAGTTCCGACTCGATGCGGGCCTTCACTTCGCCGGTGACGGTTGTCTGTGCGGTGGGCTTGCTGAGCGTTGTCTCGATAGTTCGGACGTTTTGTGACGCCTGTACGGCGGGCGCGTCTTTCTGATCGCAGGACGATAGGGCCAGCGTCAGTGTGAGCAACCCCATGATGGGTGCTGATCTTTTCATATATCCCCCGAGCGCGGGTTTTTACGATTGCGCTTGTCCAATATTATTGACTGACTGACTAGTCAATGAAATAATCCGTTACAATTGAGATTGTTATATCAGATTTTCCTAAGAAAACGAGGAGGTTGCATGTCATCGGAAAAACAACTCGGGCAGCGGGCGCAACGCAAGGCGCAGCGTCCTCAGGAAATTCTGGAAGCGGCCTTCGAGGAATTCGTGGAGCGTGGCTATGTGGCGACGCGCATCGAGGATATTGCCAGTCGTGTCGGCGTCACCAAGGGGACGATCTATTTCTATTTCGAGACGAAGGAGCGGCTGTTTGAGGAGATGATCCACCATATCTCCGTCCCATTTTCCGATATTAGCGCCGACGCGAAAAACTTGAGTGGATCCTATTCCGAAAGGATCAGTATGTTTATCCGCTTGCTTTACGATCGCATCGTGATGGACCGGAATACGCGAGAGTTGCTGCGCTTCGTCCTCACGGAGGGATCGCGGTTTCCGCAGGTGGTGGATCGCCATCATGAAGAATTCATTGTGCCGTTCAAGGAGGCGGCAAGGGATATCCTTGAAGCAGGTGTTGCCGCCGGTGAGTTTCGAAATGCGCCGGCAATCAGGATTCCGGATGCGGTACTAGGGGCGACCATGATGCTGTCCGTATGGCAGATGCTCTTTGCCGATCGCAAGCCGCAGGATGTGGAGGCGTTTTTCAAGGCACATGTGGATGTCATTCTCCACGGATTGATCGCAAAGGACTGAACTGGCTGCGAATGAGGCGGTCATCGATCGTCGGCTCTCAAGCAGGATCGCAGCCGCGCGGGGATTGAGGATATCCCTGACTGACCTGACTAGCCGCCGTACCACATCCGCCAAAGTAGCCCGTCGTGGCGAACGAACTGGTGGTAGAGGGCTGCTCCCGCGTGGAAAATGAGAAGCCCGACCAGCAAGAAGGCGCCCAGGCCATGTGGCGCGCGTGGTGGATAGTCGGTGAAATTTGGCAGCGCGGCGCCGGCTTCGCCAAAGACCGCTGGGGTGGCACCACTCAGGATCATCATGCCGATGCCACTGGCAATCATGCCAAGAATGACGATGTAGAAGGCGAGATGGACCCAGCGAGCGATGCGCTCCTGCCATGCGGGCGATCCCTTCATCGGAAGCGGCTTCAGATCGAACCGCCACCAGACGATGCGGAAGATAGTGAGAAACAGAACGACGATCGCCACCGGAATATGAAAACGCAGGAGACCGGCTTTGGCAGCGGCATCCATGGCATTGGTCGCCCGGAAACCGGAGCCGAGCAGAGCTAGGATCAGAATGGCGCTGATCCAGTGAATTGAGATTGCGACCGTGCCATAACGATCAGGTGTGCTCTTCATCTCCGTTTCCTTCCAGCTTGCTGCGCATCGCCAAAATGACCCTGTGCATCGTTTCGATGTCCTCGATCTGAAGCCCGTCGGAGAGCTCGTTGGCCCACGGCGCCTGCAGGCGCATGGCGGCGTCGAATGTCTGCTTGCCCTTGTCGGTCAGCACCACGAGTTGCGCCCGCCGGTGATGCGGATTGGCTTCAAAGGCGATGAGCCCTTCCTTTTCCAGATCGTTGACGATGCGCTGAACGTTCTGGCGATTGGCTTCCATGTCACGCGCCAGCCATGCGACCGGCTGTGGCCGGCCGGCCGAGATGATCGCGCCGAGAATCTGCCAGCGGGCACTCGTCAGGCCAAGAGGGGCAACCAGCCTGTCGCCGGAGGCAAGAACGCGGCTGTTGAGCCTGAACAGGTCCAAGATCAGATCGGTCAAGGCAGTTGCGGCGGGGGTCAATTCGGTCTTGTTCATTTGTCACCATATAATCAGTTTGACATCATAATGTCAATTATCTATGTGTGTGCCGCACCAGATTGACGCCATGTAACCATATCGAACGGAGTATGCCATGTCGCATATGCGTCCAATGGACCCCTCATTTCCTATCGAACGTCAGGTCGCGGTCGATGCCGCCCCCGTCATCCTCGTGAACGTCTTCACGCTCGATAAACAGGACGAACAGATCTTCCTCAAGGCATGGCAAGACGATGCGACATTCATGAAGCGGCAACCCGGCTTCATCTCGACCCAGCTTCACCGGGCGATCGGTGAAAGCCCGACGTATTTCAACTATGCCGTCTGGGAGACGATGGCTGATTTTCGCGCCGCATTTACGCATCCGCAGTTCAGGGAGAAGCTCTTGACTTATCCATCCTCGGCAGTTGCCTCCCCGCACCTGTTCCAGAAGGTCGCCATTCCGGGCATCTGCCTGGCGTAGACGCAACGTCAACCTCATCAAGATCGACGTAAAAAGAAACAGGAGAGAGGCCGATGCGGCTCCTATTCAACATTCTCGCCATCTCCGGCTCCGCAATGTTCGCCGGTGTCATGTTGGCGATCGGCGTGACGCTCGGAGGCTACTGGAAAAGCCTTCCAGCTTCCGACTTTCTAGATTGGTTCAGCCAGAACGGCCAGTTTGTCGCGCGCACGATTCCTCTTGCGGTCGCTCCTACCCTCATTGGTCTGGTCGGCTCTCTCTGGCTTGGCTGGAACGAGGGAGGAGCGCGCGTGTTTTGGCTAGGGGCGATCGCCTGCGTTGTGGCTGTTCTGGTTCTCACCATTGCCTGGTTCTTTCCGAGCAACGCGCAATTTGCCGTCAAGTCGGTTCCTCTCGATCAGGTCTCCGCACGGCTCGACACCTGGCTCATGATCCATAATGTACGGATCGTGCTTGCCGCCATGGCTTCGGTACTCGGCATTCTGGCGGTCGCACGCTGAGCGGCGGGCAAGCCCGAAGTTCAAAATGACGATGCTAGGCCGCCGAGGCTCCCTTTGTCGTCACCAGACCGAAGCCGCTGCGATATTTGGCCGGCGTCGTGGAAAAGCGCTCCTCGAAGGCTTCGTAGAAGCGCGACAGCGAGCCAAATCCGGATTCGAATGCGACTGCGGCCACCGGCAAATCGCTGGAGATCAGCAGGGACTGCGCGGTATCGAGCCGATGGCGCGTGATCGCCTGATTGACGGTTAGGCCCACGGTCTTCTTGAAGATCGACATGGCATAGTTGGGATGCAGTCCGGCCGCCGATCCGACATCGATCGCCGATATCTCGCCCAGCGCGCGTTCGGCGATGAAGCGGAGCATCTTTTCCACCCTCGGCAGGCGATCGGGATCCTGATTGCGCGAGGCTTCGATGGCGGAGCCCTGTTCCCGCAAGTCCTGCCAGCCCTCGCGGGCGATTCGGCGTATGCGGGCGACAAGCTCGTCGCGGACGATCTGTTCCAGCTCCGGATCGCCTGACAGCAACTCCTCGCGCCATTTCAGAAAAACATCGCGGTCGTGTGCTCTGACGCTCAATGCCTCTATCAACCCGCCACGGAAGACGGCGTCGCGAAAGGTGCCCATGCTGTGCAGGTTGACGAGCACGGACATGGGGACATAGAGGCAGACGAAGTTTGCCGGCTCGGTGACGTCTACGACCTGGTGCGGGATCATTCCCCAGAAAAGGCAGAGCTGCCCTTGCGAGATCTGAAGCCTGCGGCCGTCGAACCAGTATGTGATACGGCCGTCGAGGACATAGTTGAGTTCCACCTGGCTGTGCATGTGCGGACCGCTCATCCGCCGCACGTCCAACCGCTCCCCGGCACAGAAGCGATGATCGCCGAAGACGACGAGAGGGTGGCGCGTCGGGCCGTCATGAACTGGAACTGACTCGTCTTCGATCAGCATTGCAAGAGTCTCCATTGCGGTCGCGATCTTAGAAAACCGGAAACGAACTTTAATATGGCGGTAGAGGTCTACGAATTTGAATGATGAATATCAACGCCGCACATTGGGGGCGATGTGCGCGCCGGCGCTCCGCGCCGCAACAGGTCAGTGGAGGATATACGTGACCCTTTTGAAGAATATCAGCTCGATCGCATTGAGCTACATGCTGGTCGCCTCGGCGGCTTGCGCCGGTGAAATCGTTCTCAATTCCGACCAGTCGGATCCCGTGCCGAAAAAGGCGATGGAGCAGCTGATTGCGGACTTCCAGACGAAGAACCCGGATATCAAGGTCAAGTGGAACAATTTCGATCACGAAGGCTATAAGTCCGCGATCCGCAACTTTCTGACCGCCACGCCGCCTGATGTCGTCGCCTGGTATGCCGGCAACCGCATGGAGCCTTTCGTCAAGGCAGGGCTTTTCGAAGACGTCAGCGACGTCTGGGCTGCAAACGGGCTGAACGACCAGCTGAAGTCTGCCGCGGCATCGATGACCATCGACGGCAAGAAGTGGGGCGTTCCCTACACCTACTATCAGTGGGGCATCTATTATCGCGCCGACATCTTCAAGGATAAGGGCATTACGCCGCCGAAGACCTGGGACGAGCTGCTGGCTGCCTGCGCCAAGCTGAAAAGCGCCGGCATTACGCCGTTTACGATCGGTAGCAAGGCACTCTGGCCGACCGCCGGCTGGTTCGATTATCTCGACCTGCGCGTCAACGGCTACCAGTTCCACATGGACCTGACCTCCGGTAAGGTGCCTTACACCGATCCGAAGGTGAAGGCCGTGTTCGCCAAGTGGGCGGAACTGGTGAAGCCGGGCTATTTCCTTGAGAACCATGCAGCACTCGATTGGCAGGATGCCATGCCTCAGTTCGTTCAGGGCAAGGCGGCCATGTATCTCATGGGCAACTTCGCCGTCGCTCCGATGAAGGATGGCGGGCTGAAGGAAGACCAGATCGGCTTCCTGCCGTTCCCGGAAATCACCGCTGGCTTGCCTGCGGCAGAAGAAGCACCGCTCGACACGTTCCACATCCCGTCGGGCGCGAAGAACAAGGAAGACGCCAAGAAGTTCCTCGCCTATCTGGCATCCCCGGAAGCGCAGACGAAAATGAATGCGACCCTCGGCCAGTTGCCCGTCAACAACCAGTCGACGCCTGCGGACGACAAGTTCCTGAAGGCCGGCTTCGAGCTGGTGTCGAAGGCCCAGGCTCTCTCGCAGTTCTACGACCGCGACGCTCCGGCCGATATGGCAAAGGCCGGCATGGAAGGCTTCCAGGAATTCATGGTGAAGCCCGACAAGATCGACGCGATCTTGGCACGCCTCGATAAGGTACGCGCCCGCGCCTACAAGTAGTCCATTCCAACGATGACCCGCTGCCGGACGTTCACGACGTCCGGCAGCGTTCTTACTCGCATTTGCATAGGAGCAGACAGTGGGCACGAGCAGCACCGCTCTACCGGGGTTCTGGAAACGCAATCAGCGGACCTTCGCACCCTGGCTCTTTCTTGCGCCGGGCGCCCTGATGTTCCTGGTCTATGTGATCCTCCCGGTCTTCCAATCCGTATGGATCAGCTTTCACGACTGGGATGGTCTGGGGCCAAAAACCTGGATCGGTCTTGGAAATTACGTCGAGCTTTTCTCCGACGACGCCTTCTATACGTCGCTGGAAAACAACATTATCTGGCTCGTCCTCTATCTGCTGGCGGTCCCGGCGGGCCTGGCCGCGGCCCTGTTCCTGAACCAGACCGTTGCCGGCATCCGGATCTACAAATCGCTGTTCTTCTTCCCCTTCGTGATCAGCCAGGTCGTCGTCGGCCTGATCTTTACCTGGTTCTATGCGCCGAATTTCGGGCTATTCTCGGTGCTGACCGAGGCTTTGACGGGGACGCAGATCGCCATCCTCGCGGATGAGCGTCTGGTCACCTACGGCATCATCGCGGCCGGCCTCTGGCCGCAGATCGCCTATTGCATGATCCTCTACCTGACCGGCCTCAACAACATCAATCCGGAACAGATTGAGGCCGGGCGCATGGATGGCGCCAAGGGCTGGCACCTGTTCTGGAATATCGTGTTGCCGCAGCTTCGGCCGGCCACCTTCATCGCGGTGGTGGTGACGGTCATCGGCGCGCTTCGGTCCTTCGACCTCGTCTCCGTGATGACGGCCGGCGGTCCCTACGGATCGAGCCGCGTTCTCTCCTACTACATGTATGAAGAAGCCCTCTCCGAATACGGTTTCCGGATGGGATATGGCGCCGCCATCGCGGTCGTGCTCTTCCTGATCATGATGATCTTCATCACCTTCTTTCTCATCCGCATGCTGAGACAGGAAAGGAATTCCTGATGTTTCCAACACCTGTCCAGAAATCGGCACCATGGGTGTCCTCCGCCTACCAGATCATCCTGCCGATCGCGCTGATCATCTGGCTCCTGCCGCTGATCGGCGTCGCAGTCACCTCGATCCGGCCCTCGGGGGATTTGGCGGCCGGCAATTATTTTGGCATTCCCTCGGGCTTTGCCGGTGTCGAGAACTACACCGCTGTCTTCCGGGATTCGCCAATCGGCCACTACATCCTCAATTCGTTCAAGATCACCATCCCGACGGTCATCGGCGCGGTCGGGCTGTCATGCCTTTGCGGCTTCGCGCTCGCCGTCTACCGCTTCAAGGGAAGCCTGGCGCTGTTCTTCATCTTCGTTGCCGGCAACTTCATCCCGTTCCAGATCCTGATGGTTCCGGTGCGCGACATGACGCTGAAGATGGGCCTCTATGACACGGTAACCGGGCTCGTGCTGTTCCACGTCGCGTTCCAGACGGGCTTCTGCACCTTGTTCATGCGCAACTTCATCAAGGGCTTGCCTTTCGCGCTGATCGAGTCGGCTCGCGTGGAGGGCGTTTCTGAATGGCGGATCTTCGTCCATATCGTGCTGCCGCTGATGCGTCCGGCGATCGCGGCATTGTCGGTGCTGATCTTCACCTTCGTCTGGAACGACTATTTCTGGGCAACGGTACTCGTACAGGGACAGAGCGCCATGCCAGTCACCGCCGGCCTTAATTCCCTCAACGGACAGTGGGTTGCCGCGTGGCATCTGGTGTCGGCGGGATCCATCGTCGCGGCGATGCCGCCGGTTCTGATGTTCTTCTTCATGCAGAGGCACTTTATTGCGGGCCTCACTCTCGGAGCGACCAAGGGATGAGCAAGACTGTTGTTATCAAAGCCGGCGCGGTGTCGCTGGCGCTCGGCCTGCCTGTAAGCGGCATGCCGGAGATCCTCGGCTTCGGTCGCGGAGCGCTTGCGCCGGAATTCTGGCCTGACGTTCCGCGTTCGAGCCGTGTCAACGGCATGGATATCGCCGTGCCGTCGAATGTTCTGCTGCCTGTCGGCGGGCTCGGCTTCTTCGGCTGGCCGGCGATCTCAGGGCACCGCGACGGGCGCTCGTTCATCCTGGAGTTCCAGAACTGGCAGGCCGAGGAGATCGCTTCCGGTGTCATTCTGAAGGTTGAGGATCCTCTCGCGGAGATCGGCCTGCGGATCTGCATCGAGGCGAGCCCCGCCGAAGTGTTGTCGATTTCGACATCGCTGACCAATCTTGGTTCCGGCGATTACACCCTCGACCGATGCATGGCGGCGAGCTTCCTCATGCCTGCCGGTGCGGCGGAGCTGACCACCTTCACAGGCATGTGGGGCCGGGAATTCCAGACACGCCGCACGGCAATTGCCGACGGGCTCTGGATGCAGGAAAGCCGGCGCGGGCGCACCTCGCATGACCGCTTCCCCTTCGCTTGCCTCGAATGCGGTGGCGAGCGGATGGGCTTCCATCTCGGCTGGAGCGGCAATCACCTGATGGCGATCGATACGCTTGATGACGGGCGCCGGCTGGTGCATCTCGGCGAGCTCTTCGAACCAGGCGAAATACGTCTGGCAACCGGCGAAACCTATGCTAGCCCGACAGCCTTTGCCGGGCCTGACAGTGAAGCTTTCCATGCCTTCGTGCGAGAGAGCGTAATTGCTTGGCCGGGCGGCGAGATGAAGCCCCGGCCGGTGACGCTGAACACCTGGGAAGGCAATTACTTCGATCACCGCATGGACTCTCTCAAGGCCCAGGCCGATGCGGCGGCGGCCGTCGGCATCGAGCGCTTCGTCCTCGATGACGGTTGGTTCGGCAAGCGCGATGACGATACCACCAGCCTCGGCGACTGGTTCATCGACGAGCGGAAATATCCCGAAGGGCTTAAGCCGCTCGTCGACCATGTGACTTCCCTTGGCATGGAATTCGGGCTCTGGTTCGAGCCCGAGAATGTAAATCCCGAGTCGGAGCTCTTCCGTGCTCATCCCGATTGGGCTCTGCAGGTCGAAGGGCGTCCGCTGCTTCTGTCGAGAAACCAGCTGGTGCTGGATCTGACGCGGCCGGAGGTCAGCGGCTATCTCTTCAGATGCATGGAAGCCGTGCTTTCCCAGCATGCGATCGCCTATATCAAATGGGACATGAACCGCGACCTGACCCATGCAGGCGGCGCGGATGGCCGTGCTCGGACCGCGCAGCAGACGCGGGCGGTCTATGCCCTGATGGATAGGATCCGGCAGGCGTTTCCGGCCGTCGAGATCGAAAGCTGCGCATCGGGCGGCGGGCGTATCGATTATGGTGTTCTCCGACACACGCACCGCGTCTGGACCTCCGATTGCACCGATGCCTTCGAACGGCTTGAAATACAGCATGGGGCCTCGCAGTTCGTTCCGCCGGAACTTCTCGGCGCGCACATCGCCGCGTCGCCGAACCACCAGACCGGCCGCAGGCTGACGCTTTCCTTCCGGGCGCTCGTCGCGCTCGCCTATCATCTGGGCGTCGAACTCAACCCGTTGACCCTCGATGCGGACGAGAAGCAGGAGCTTGAAGGCTGGATCGCGCTTCATAAGAGCCTGCGTCCGCTCCTGCATGCGCCTGGCAAGCAATTTCGCCTGCCGCCACTCGACGGCCGTTACGTCTGGGGTGCTGCGGACGAGAGCCGTATCGTGGCTTTCGTCGCGCAGGGTCCGCAAATGGTTGGCGAGCAGCCGGCGCCGGTTCGCCTGCCGGTGAGCGGTGAAGGTGCTGGCAAGTGGCGTGTGAAGGCGATCCATCCCGCCGAGCCCGAGTTCATCCGGATATCGGAAGGACAACAGCGGCTTCTGAACGGCGAACTGACCTTCAGTCTCGATACGCTCCGGCATGTCGGCTTGCCGCTGCCGATGCTTCGGCCCGAAAGCGGGCTTCTTCTTGAATTCGAACCAGTGACGG
Source organism: Rhizobium sp. AP16 (assembly GCF_000281735.1). Classification (NCBI taxonomy): domain Bacteria; kingdom Pseudomonadati; phylum Pseudomonadota; class Alphaproteobacteria; order Hyphomicrobiales; family Rhizobiaceae; genus Rhizobium; species Rhizobium sp. AP16. The sequence goes on from NZ_AJVM01000068.1 coordinate 44,758, forward strand.
GAGACTAAGTCTCATGGGGAATGTAACGCTTAACCGCGTGACCAAGCAGTTTGGTGCTGCCAGCGTCATCAAGGGCGTCGATCTGACGATCGAAGATGGCGAGTTCTGCGTCTTCGTCGGGCCGTCCGGCTGCGGCAAGTCCACGCTTCTGCGCATGATTGCAGGGCTTGAGGATATTTCCTCCGGCGAACTCAAGATCGGCGGCAATGACATGACCAGGGTCGGCCCCGCCGAGCGCGGTGTCGCCATGGTGTTCCAGAGCTACGCTTTGTACCCGCATATGACGGTCGCGGAGAATATCGGCTTCGGCCTGCGCATGACCGGCCACTCCAAGGATGAGGTCGCTCGCCGCACCGATGCCGCCGCCGAGATGCTGCAGTTGAAGTCCATGCTCGACCGCAAGCCGTCCCAGCTTTCGGGCGGCCAACGTCAGCGCGTCGCCATCGGCCGCGCCATTGTGCGCAATCCGCAGGTGTTTCTTTTCGACGAACCGCTGTCCAATCTCGACGCCTCGCTCCGGGTTCAGATGCGTACGGAGATCAGCAAGCTGCATCAGGATATCCGCACGACGATGATCTACGTCACCCACGACCAGGTCGAGGCCATGACCATGGCCGACAAGATCGTCGTGCTGCAGGGCGGACTGGTCGAGCAGGTTGGGTCGCCGCTGGAGCTTTATCATCGCCCGAAGAATATCTTCGTGGCTGGCTTCATCGGATCGCCGAAGATGAATTTCCTGAAGACCAAGGCTTCGCCGGTCGATGGCGGTGTGAAGGTCGATCTTCCCGGCGGCCAGTCGATCACGCTGCAAGGCGGTTCGGTGAAAGAAGGCCAATCGGTTACTCTCGGCATCCGCCCCGAACACCTCGATCGAAGCGAAGGCGGTGACGCGACGCTTCAGGGCAAGGTGCGCCTTGCCGAATATCTGGGATCGGAAACGATGTTCTACATCGCCCTTGCCGATGGCACCGAGATTGCGGTGAAGGCGGATGGTCTCGCGCAGGCCAAGCCCGGCGATGATTTTGCCATTCATATTCCTGCGGCTGCCTGCCATCTGTTCGACGATGCCGGCAATGCCATCCTCAACGGAGATCTGACGAAATAATGCTTGGCGTTTGCTATTATCCGGAACATTGGCCCGAGAGCTGGTGGGAAAAAGACGCGCGTCGCATGCGGGCGCTTGGCATTTCTCATGTCCGCATCGGCGAGTTCGCCTGGTCGCGTCTTGAGCCGACGCGCGGCTCCTTCGATTCCGGCTGGCTCGACCGGGCGATCGACACGCTGGCGGCCGCCGGTCTAAAGGTCGTGCTCGGCACGCCGACCGCCACGCCGCCGAAGTGGCTGATGGACGAATATCCGGAGATCGCTCCGGTGGATGAGCAGGGCAGGGTGCGGGGCTTCGGCTCGCGCCGTCATTACACTTTCTCATCGGACGTCTGGTGGAAGGAGTCGGAACGTATCGTCGAGGTCGTCGCGAAGCGATATGGTGAGCATCCCGGTATTGTCGGCTGGCAGACCGACAATGAATATGGATGCCACGATACCAGCCTTTCCTGGGGCGCCGAAGATCTGAAGGCGTTTCGCCGCTGGCTTCGCCTCCGCTATCAGTCGGCGCAGCAATTGAACGAGGCCTGGGGCAGCGTCTTCTGGTCGATGGAGGTCCAGAGCTTCGAGGATGTCGTGCTGCCGAATTTGACGGTGACGGAAACGAACCCCGCCGTCCGGCTCGATTTCTGGCGCTTCCATTCCGACCAGATCGCCGCCTATGACCGCATGCAGTGCGATATCATCCGAAAGCACTCTCCAAACCGTTGGATCACCCATAATTTCATGGGCTTCGTCAACGATTTCGATCATTGGAAGGTTGCCGAGAACCTGGATCTGGCCTCCTGGGATTCCTATCCGATCGGCTTTGTCGAGAAGTTTCCCTTCAGCGAGGAAGAGCGCGTGCGCTGGGCGGAGACATCCCACCCCGACATTGCCGCTTTTCATCACGATCTCTATCGCGGCGTCGGCAATGGCCGGTTCTGGATCATGGAGCAGCAGCCGGGGCCTGTGAACTGGGCGCCATGGAACCCGGTGCCCAAGCCGGGCATGGTGCGCCTGTGGAGCTGGGAAGGTCTTGCTCATGGGGCCGAGGTCGTCAGCTATTTCCGCTGGCGTCAGGCGCCGTTCGCGCAGGAGCAGATGCATGCCGGCCTGAACCTGCCCGGTCTCAACGAACTCTCGCCGGGAGGCAAGGAAGCCGAAATCGTCGGGCGTGAGATCGAGACCGTCGGTCCGTTGCCGGAAGCCGCTCAGGCCCCGGTCGCAATCGTCTACGACTATGAAAGCTACTGGTCCGCCGTCATTCAGCCGCAGGGCAAGGATTTTCGCTATGAAGAGCTCGCCTTCCGCTGGTACGAGGCGGTCAGGAAGCTCGGGCTCGACGTCGATTTCGTCCGTCCGGGTCAGTCGCTGAAAGGCTACAAGCTTGTTCTCGTTCCCTGCCTGATGCATGTCTCCGATGTGGCTCTGGCCGCGTTCGAACAGGCTGATGGGACCGTGCTTTTCGGTCCGCGGACCGGATCGCGGGACCGCCACTTCCGCATTCCGGCCAATCTTCCGCCGGGACCGATCGGCGACCTCACCGGTGTCAGGGTCACGCAGGTCGCGTCCTTGCGGCCGGGGCTCCGCGCCTCGTTGGCCGGTGCGGTCAACGGTCAGGCGACAAGATGGCGCGAACATATCGAGACGCAGTCGGATGCGACTGTCGTGGCGACCTTCGAAGACGGCGCTCCGGCGCTGGTGTCGAAGGGCCGTTATCTCTACCTCGCCTGCTGGGCGGACGGTGCACTCCTCGGCAATCTGATGTCCTACCTCGCGTCCAGCCTCGACCTGTCAACCACGGCGATACCCGATTTCATCCGTCTTCGCCGCGCCGGCAAGCTGACATTCGCGTTCAATTACGGGCCAGATGCGTGGACAATTCCCGGAGAGCAGGATTTCGTGCTCGGCGAGCAGGAGATCGCTCCGTTCTCTCTTTCAGCCTGGAAATAGACACTGGGCTGGCGTGCAACGTGGAATAGCACGGCGGCGGTTTCGCCGCCGTGGCCCCATGTCGAGACGAAAAGCTATTTCATTTGTTGCGATGGAATGGCATGGAGAAAGGACGACTGCACCGCTACAAGCATTTTCGCTTCGGTTGTTCCGCCATGATGTCTGCACAGCAATACCTCGCAGCACTTTTGCTGGCCTCTTTCGTATCTCTTCCGGCACTTGCCGCAGACCAGAAAGATCCAACCGACCGCAGCCTTGATCTCTGCCTGCAAGATCCGAATAACGGATCGACGGGCGACCAGACGGCCTGCGAAACAAAAGCGCTCGCATCCTACGACAAGCGAATGAATCTCGCTTATTCCACACTCCTCAAGGAGCTTTCGCCGCCAGCCGCACAGGACCTCAAGACCGCACAGCGCAGTTGGATCGCCTATCGCGATCTGGAAGCGAAGGCGCGGGAAAGCCTCTTTGAGACCCGGAACGGCAGCATGTATGCCCCGATGGAGGCGGATGCGGAAGTGGCTCTGACCAAGGAGCGCGCGTTACTTCTGGAGCGCTACGTTCGGGTGCTGGACATTGACGGCCCCTAAGCGATGCGCTGGTTTCTTTTCGGTCGAAAAATCAGGTAGACCAGCAGTCCAGCCAACAAGGCTATCGCCCCCAATGACAAGAAAAGCATGGAAGACAGCTTCTTGCTTTGTGTCGTCGCGTCATAACTGACCAGCGTCTCTCCGGCCTTGTTTTTCAGCTCGAACGCTTCGGAGCGGCCCGTCTGATCCTTGACTAGCCCGACGATGTCGGTGTCGATCCAGCTGCGAAGCTCCTCATCGGACATCACAGCATTGACCTTCCACACCCGTGGTTCCGTTCCCGCGGCCGACGATCCAGTGGGTACGACTGTCAGTTCTATCCACCAGTTGGATGCAAACGGATTGATCGAGCTCGCCGACTGATCGCTGTTTTCTTCCGCCCGATGCACTGTCGAAATGCTCGTTATATGAGCGGCGACCTGGGTCAGTTCCTGCTCGGATGGCACCTGCTGGGAGAGGCCATATACTGTCGACCCAATACCGACGGCGGCCAGAAACAAAGCGGCGTTCATACGCTTCTTCTGCAGGCCGCTTTGCGCGTCTGTTGGATCTACCGTGCCTGTTCCGGCGAGACGATTGGCGCGGCGTCTGCGGGAGTTCAGGAAAACCGCGGCGAACAGCACGATGAGGATCACATAGATCAGAATATGCGCAAGGCTGTAGGGCAAATTCGTCTCCTCCACTTTCAATTGCTCGAATCGTGGACGTGATCCTTGAGTTGAGCCGTTCCGTTATAATCAAAAACACTTGAATGCCAATCTAGGGCCGAGCCACAATCCTGGCGACACCATCGCCGTGCCGCCGACGTCGCTTGCCCCGCTGAATGCTGATGTTTTCAGTGGGGAGGTCGATATCGCTATGGTAGAAAACCTCGCGGCAAGACTTTCGTCACCGCGAATTGGCATGGAGCAGCACACGAGATGAATGTGACCCAGACCAGCGGCGGGAACGGCAACCGCAAGATCGATTTCCGCGCGAGCTTGGTTTTGGTCGTGTGGGTTCTTCTCGTGCCCATCGCGCTAACCGCCCTGGGGCTCTGGCAGGCGCATCGCGCGGCCGAAACCCTCGAAAACGCGGAGCGCTCTTCGGCCGAACTTTCGACAACCTCTGCCCAGGTGAAGGAAATCGCGGCAACCAATCCCAATGCCAGTCTCACCTTTGAGGGAGAGGGCGGGCCGATCTACCTCTCCGCGCTGGTTGCGGTTTCGCGGATCAAGGACGCCCTTTCGCAGGCCGACGAGGATCTTGAGATCTCCCGGATTCGTCGGCCGCTGGTCTGGGTAACGATCGGCGGAGCGGTTCTTGCCTTTATAGGTGGCGCAGCCGGTCTCATCACCGCGACCATAAGCGGGCTGCGGGCGCGCCGCTCGCAGCGCCAGTTGATCAAGAGCTTTCAACGTCTCGGATCCGTGCTGCCGTTTATTCTGGCTATGGTGGTGATTGGGTTTTGTATCGGCGTCAGCGCGGCAATATTGTTCGAGGCGATCAGCATCGGCCTATGGGCGGACCTGACGACGGGAAGTGCCAAACTCTTTGTCGCCGCCTTGGCGCTGGCCATCGTGGCCGCCTATAGCGCCTTCATGGCCCTGCGCGGACTGCGGGATGTCTTTGCGCTGTTCACGCCCGAGCCTCTTGATGTCTCGGGGCGAGCCATTGGCGAAGCGGAGGCACCGGAACTTTGGCGTTTTGCCCGCAGCCTGGCCGATCGGCAAAATGCCTTGCTGCCCGATACGATTATCGTCGGCCTTACTGAAGGCTTTTTTGTTACCGAAAGCCAGGTGCGTCTGTGGCCGGAAGACAGGCTACTGACCGGACGGTCGCTCTATCTGCCCGCGCCCTATCTCGATCTGCTCGATCGACCCGAAATCACAACCATCATCGGCCATGAGTTCGCGCATTTTTCCGGCGAGGATACCCGCTACAGCCAACGGTTTACCCCCATCTATGCAGGTTTCTGGCGTGCGCTGACGGCACTGCAACGAGTCGATGGCGGCCGTTTCGTTTTGTATCCGGCGGTTAAGCTTGGCTTTCATGCCATCCAGCAGTTCGATCACGCGGTCTGGCACTGGAGCCGGCTGCGAGAATTCGAAGCCGACCGCATGGGTAGTCTGCTCGGTACGCCGGCAGATGCCGCCTCGGCGCTGATCCGCACCGGCGTCATCGCGCCGGCCGTCACCTATGTTCTCGGCCGAGCCCACGCAGAATCCGATAATGATGCGTTGCGCGATCTCGTCGCTGAGACGACGGAGCTGGTTCGCACGGAAGGATGGGCCGATCCCATTCCGCTTCTTGAAGACCGGCAATCACACCCGACGGACAGCCATCCACCGACGATCCGGCGCATATCGGCCCTGGGTGTCCACCTTGATGAGGATATTCTGAGGAGAGCGACGCGCCGGCCGGAGCAGGGCGTTCGATCCTTCGTGCATGAGCTGTTTCCGGATTGGACAGGCTTGTGCCGCCATTTAAGCCAGGATTTCATCGATGATGCGCGCAAAGCGCGTGCCCTTCGTCGCGAAGCGCTTGAAAAGGTCGTCGCTGATGTGGCCGACGAGACCGTTGTCTATGACAACGTCAAGCCGATGATCTGGACGATGGGGATCGTGGCGGGGATTTTCGGCGCATTCGGCCTGACGGTCGTGGTGTTTTCCGCGCAGGCAGGCCTCGGCTATGACAAATTCGGGCAGATGATGATGGCTGTTGTCACCGGCACATGCGCGGCGGCAGCTGCCATTTATGCGGTTTTTCTCCATCGGAGAGCGGCAAGACCACTCATGGTGTTGAACCCGGACGGACTGGTTTCGCTGCGGTTGGATAGGCCTATTGCCTGGACGGAAATTGCCAAATACGCGGTCTACGCATCAACTCGTTTCTCCCTGCGTCTCTGGCTCCATCAAGACGCAACCGTGCCCAAGAAGGACTGGAGCGCGCTCTATAGCAAGGTCGACCGTCGACGGAGCATCGTCACATTGGGGGCTATGGGGATACGAGGCATGAAGCCGGCAGATTTCAGCGCCCTCGTTGGCCGGTATCTTTATGCCGCCTATGCCCGCCAGGAATTGGCCGCCGCTGCATCAGGGTCGATCCAGGTCGCGACCGCTGACGAAAACGTAGATCAATAATGCGCTCCTTGGGGCAGTCACCTCAAGCTGGACGACCAAGCCAAGCCTCAGTGTCGAAACAGCTTCGAGCGCGCAATCACAATTGCCCGGCGCGATAGTTGTCCACGAGGTTTCGGCAAGCGCGGATTGTCAGCGCCATGACTGTCAGCGTCGTACCGGCAATACCGCTGCCGGGAAAAGCTGACGCATCCGTCACGATCAGATTGGGAACGTCCCAGCTCTGGTTATAGGCATTGAGGATGGAGTCCTTTTCGGATGTCCCCATGCGCGCGCCGCCCGTCTCGTGGATCGCAGCGCCCATGCACATGGTCTTGCGAAACCATTTTCGGAACATGAAGCGGCTGAAGGCATCCGCGTCGGGAAATGCGCCGCGGCCCATTTCCTTGAGACCGGTGGGCGAGCCGATGAACTCCAGCTCGCCGCCGACGCCTCGCACCGTCTCGATCAGCGTCTCTTCCTGACGGCGCAGCAGGGCGTGTTCTTCCTCTCCCATGGCACAGCGGATATGCGGGACCGAAATGTTCCAGGCATCCTTGCGCCGGGCATCAAGAGTGATGCGGTTGTCGGCATAGGGCAGCATCCGGCCGAAGCCGAAGAAGGCGAGCCGGGAAGGCTGGTCATTCGGTGCCGGAGCGCGGCCGACGCTGCCCTGATAGTCGAAGTCTCCGCGAGAAGCGTCGCTAGCCGCGAAGCGCGGAATGAAGATGCCGCCCGAAGGGTTGTAGAAGGGATCGGCCGGCGCGGAAGTGTCGGTCGCCCAGCCTTTCGCTTTCGGGAAGGACCCGAAGGCGAGGCAGGGCAGCTGATCCATGAAATAGCGCCCGAGCGTGCCTGAGCTGTTGCCCAGCCCGTCGGGATGCTTGGGCGATGCCGAATTGAGCAGCAGCCGTACGCTTTCGATCGGGGAGGCCGAAAGCACCACCAGCGCGGCGCGCGCGATCTCCACTTTGCCCGTCTCACGATCGATGAATTCCGCACCGGTCGCCCGGCCGCTCTCATCATCCGTCGTGATGCGGCGAACGATGGCGTCATGACGGATAGTGAGGCGGCCGGTCGCCAGCGCCTCACGCAAGGGTTTTGGCGTGCGCTCGGTGTCCGGGGCGATGTAGCGCCAGGAGACGACGCTCCGTTCCGGCCAGCGGCCCTCCACTTCGGTCTTGAAGGTCTCTTCGGCCGGCGTCAGTTTTGCGGGATGGGCATAGACGCCGTCGGGCAGGGTCTCCACGCCGTCCTTGTTGCCATAGAGCCCGAGATAGGATTCGACCTCGGCATAATAGGGGGCCAGCACGTCATAGGAAACGGGCCAGTCGACGCCCTTGCCGGTTCGCGACTGGATCTTGAAATCATCGTCGGTCCAGCGCAGCAACACGCGGCCGAAACTATGCAGGCGTCCGCCGCTCTGGCGCCCGCGAATCCAGAGAAACGGCGCATCCTTTGGTGTCGTGTAAGGGTTCTTGCGGTCGTTGACGAAGAAGTGGCTGAAGCGCTCGGTAAAGAAGGCGGCGCGCGCCTGGATGGGCTGACCCTTGAGCGTGGCGCGGGCGCGCTCCCAGATATTGATGCTGCTCGCCGGCTCCTTCTTTCGCGATGGATCGAAATCCCTATGCGAGACGGCAGGCCCCGCCTCGAGCAGCAGGACCGAAAGCCCTTGAGCGGTCAATTCCTTGGCGGCGAAGGAGCCTGCCGCGCCGGAGCCGATCACCAGCGCATCATAGATAGTCTGAGACATGAGCAATTTCCGTATGGTCTGAAAGCTGTGTTACAGGCGCACGCCGTCCGCGCCGAAGAGAGAGGCCTTGGCGATATCGAGCCCAGGCGCGATCTCTGCGCCCGGATCGAGCGTCGCATCGCCCATAATCCGGTAGGAAAGGTTTTGCCCCGCCCAATCGAACCAGATCACCGCATCGGCCCCCATCGGCTCGACGACGGAAACCACGCCCGGGATGGTGGGCCAGCCCTTCGCCTTGCCGTCGGGCGCGATATGTTCCGGGCGGACGCCGAGGGTGGCCGGGCCCGCTTTGGGAGATGCGAGAAAGGGATAGTCGGAAAGGTCGATGCTGAGCCCGTTGCTTTCGAAGATCGGAAGGTCCGCCTTGAACGCGATCTCACCTTCGATGAAGTTCATTGCGGGTGCGCCGATGAAGCCGGCAACGAAAAGATTGGCTGGGCGGTGATAGATCTCGGATGGGCTGCCGAGCTGTTGGATCACGCCGTCGCGCATGATGGCGATGCGATCGGCAAGGGTGAGCGCCTCCACCTGATCATGCGTGACATAGATCATGGTGTTGCCGAGACTCTGGTGCAGCTTCTTGATTTCGACGCGCAGCTCGTTGCGCAGCTTGGCGTCGAGATTGGAGAGCGGTTCGTCGAACAGGAAGACGTCGACCTGGCGCACCAGGGCGCGGCCGATCGCCACCCGCTGGCGCTGACCGCCGGACAATGCCGACGGGCGGCGGTCGAGCAGCTTTTCGAGCTGCAGAAGCGATGCGGTGCGGGCGATACGCGCTTCTATTTCGTTTTTGGCAAGACCTGCCACGCGCAGACCGAAGGAGAGGTTTTTCTTTACCGTCATATGCGGGTAAAGCGCATAGGACTGGAACACCATGCCGATGCCGCGATCCTTCGGCTCCTCCCAGGTGACGTTCCTGCCGGAGATCGAGATCTCGCCGCCGGTGATGTCCTGTAGTCCCGCTATGGCATTCAGAAGCGTGGATTTCCCACAGCCCGACGGTCCCAGCAGCACGAGAAATTCACGCGGGGCGATATCGATCGACATTTTCTCGATCACGGTATGATCGCCATACGCGATCTTCAGATCCTTTACGGAAACGGCGGATTGCATGGAATTATCCCTTCACTGCGCCAGCGGCCACGCCGCGCACGAACCAGCGGCCGGAAAAGAAATAGATGGCGAGCGGAACGATGGCGGTCAGGATGGTGGCGGCCATGTTCACATTGTAGGCACGCTCGCCCATGGTGGTGTTGACGATATTGTTGAGCTGAACCGTCATCGGCAGATTGTCTCGCCCGGCAAAGACCAGCCCGATCAGGAAGTCGTTCCAGATGCCGGTGAACTGGAAGATGGAGGCGACGACCACCATCGGCACCGACATGGGCAGCATGATTTCGAAGAAGATCCGCCAGAAGCCGGCGCCGTCGACGCGCGCGGCCTTGCAGAGCTCTTCGGGGATCGCGACGAAATAATTGCGGAACAAGAGCGTGACCAGGGGCAGGCCGAAGATCACATGAACGAGGACGACACCCGCCACCGAATTATAGAGGCTGAGATTGGCGAGCAGCCGCACCAGCGGATAGAGGAAGATCTGGTAGGGGATCAGCCCGCCGGCCATTAGCAGCCCGAACAGGAAGCCTGAGCCTTTCGGTCGCCAGAAGGAGAGGGCATAGCCATTGATCGCGCCGATGAAGACGGAAATTGCCACCGCCGGAACGGTGATTTTCACCGAGTTCCAGAAGCCGAGGCGCACACCAAGGCATTGCGTGCCCATGCAGGCGCCCGACCAAGCGGTTTTCCATGCGTTGAAATCGAGAGCGCCGGGAAGTGCGAAGATGCGGCCCTGGCGGATCTCTTCCATCGTCTTCAAGGAGGTGACCAGCATCGTATAGAGCGGCAGCAGGAAGAACAGTGCGGAAAAAATCAGGAACGCATAGAGCCCGATACGGCCGACCGTCAGCCTGGATGGTTTGGGGCCGTTTGGACGAAGGGCTGTCATCAGTGCGATCCCTTTCTTCTGGCGCGCATGTAGAGCGCATAACGAAACGGAGCGACAGCCATGACGACGGAAAGTACCAGCACCGTGGCGCCTGCGCTCGCCAGGCCGAGATTCTGGCGCTCGAACAGATTGTCCATGATGAATTTTGCCGGCACTTCGGTCGCATTGCCCGGCCCGCCGCCGGTCAGCGCCACGACGAGGTCGTAGGTCTTGATGACGCCCATGGAGAGCAGCATGCCGGATGCTGCAAGCGCCGGTCCCAGCTGCGGCAGGATGATCGACAGGTAGATGCGCCAGACAGGAATGCCGTCGATCTGTGCGGCTTTCCATTGCTCTTCGCCGATACCGCGCATGCCGGAGAGCGCGATGACCATGACGAGGCCCGCCCCCTGCCAGATGCCGGCAAAGACGACGGTGTAGATCGCCATGTCGCGACTGACGATCCAGTCGAATGCGAAGCTCTGCCAGCCGAGCGCCCTGACGGTTGCCTGAATGCCGAAGGTCGGGTTCAGCATCCATTGCCAGATGAGGCCGGTGACCACAAAGGACATGGCGTAAGGATAGAGGAAGATAGTGCGGAACACGGCTTCGAAGCGCACCTTGCGGTCAAGCGAGGCGGCCAGCACGAAGCCCAGCGCCAGGCAGCCCGCGACATAAAGCACGCCGAAGATCAGGACGTTCTCCAGGGAGGCGAGCCATCTCGACGTCCGGAACAGCTTCGCATACTGGGCGAAGCCTACATAATTTGACGATGGAAAGATGGTCGAATCCGTGAACGACAGCCTCACGGACCAGACCATGGTGCCGATATAGATGAAGATCGCCGCAATCCAGGTCGGCAGGAGCGCGATGGTCGCAGCAGGGGAACGTCTGCGCTTGGCTTGCATCAGCAAACTTTCTCAAAAGGGATGCGCGGGCCGATCGGACGCTTTGTTCCAACCGGCCTGCCACAGCGCTATTCAAAGATCGCGAAGAACTTCTCGACGCCGGATGCGCTATCCTCGGAAGGATTGCTCCAGAACTCGTCGACGAAGTCGTTGAGTGCTCCGGCTTGCTGCGGGGACAGGATCAGCGCCTGATCCGGCACGATCTTGCCGGCGCTCATAAGCTCGAGACCTTTCTGCGCGCAAACGTCGAGCTTCGATTTGTCGACATCGGTCCGCATCGGCACGGAGCCTTTTTTCAGCGAGAATTCGACTTGTACGGCCGGATCCATGGCGACTTCGGCAAGCAGCGTCTGGCCCTTCTGGGCAGCCGGGTCAGTGAGCTTGGGGAAGGAGAAGGAATCGGCGACATAGACCATGCCCGGCGATTGCGGGGCGAGCATGCAGCCGTAATCCTTGCCTGCTACTTTACCGGCGGCGATGAACTCGCCCTTGGCCCAATCGCCCATGAACTGCACACCGGCCTTGCCGGTGATGACCATGGCGGTGGCGTCGTTCCAGTTGCGGCCCGGAGCACCTTCGTCGACATAGGCGCGGAGCTTGCCGAGGATGTCGAGGGTCTTCTTCACACCGGCGGTGGAGGCTTCGCCCTTATCCTTGTCGGCATAGATCTTGAGGAAGCCGTCAATGCCGACCTGGGTCAGCAGGATCATGTTGAAGACCTTGGATTCCTGCCAGGATTGCCCGCCCCAGGCGACCGGCTGCACGCCGGCGGCCTTGAGCTTGTCGAGCGCTGCGAAGAATTCGTCCCAGCTCTTGGGCTCTTCGGTTATGCCGGCCTTGGCGAAGGTATCCTTGGAGTAGAACACCCAGCTTTCGCCATGGGCGCCGGTCGGAGAAAGGTAGACTTGGCCGTTATAGGAGATCAGATCATAGATCGATTTCGGCAGCACATCGGCCCATTTGCCGGCTTTAGCCACCTCGCCGATCGGGCTCATAAGGCCCTGATTGACGAAATCGGCGTTGGCGACACCAAGCACGCTCTGCTTGGCGGTCGGCGGATCGCCGGCGACCAGACGGTTCTGGAAGGCGGCGTCGGCGGCGCCGAAACCGGCGATGGAGGAATCCGTCCAGACCCCGTCGCGCTTTTCGAATTCCTTCTTGATGACGTCAAGAGCCGCCGCTTCGCCGCCGGAGGTCCAGGAGGTCATCACCTCGACCTTAGGCTTGTCTTCGGCATGGGCCGGAGCGAGGGCTGCAAACAGTGCAGCGCCCGCCAGTAGCAGTTTCACTTTGTTCTTCATTGTTCCACCTCTTCAAAAGGCCCTCTTGGCGGGGCCGTTGGTTCCAGGATTATGAAATTCAGCGATAGATCGGCAAGAGCGCCTGCCGGACGAGCGTCAGCCCGTTTGCGATGTCACTGATCGGATCGGGCGCGGCATCAAGCTCGAGAATGGCCCAGCCCTGATAGCCGCGATCGCGCAGCAGCCGGATCCAGCCCGGCCAATCGACGCGGCCCAGGCCAAAGCCGCAGAAATAAGGGCGGTGGCGATCATGGATATGTTTGTCGATCGGGGTGTCGGCCGGCATTGGCCCGAGCGCATCCTTCCAATGGGCGATGATGACACGCTCGTGATGGCGATCGACGAGCTGGAGCGGATCGGACCCCGCGACGATAATATGCGCCGTATCCGGGCACATATGCACGTAAGCCGGATCGGTCAGCAGCATCAGCAGATCGACGTCGCGTGCGGATGCAAAGATCGAGTGTGCCTCGGTATGGATCGCCAGGCGAACGCCCTTGGCGTAAAGGGCGGCGCCGAGGCGGTTGAGAAAGTCGGCGATCTTGCGCGCCTGTTCGAAATCGAAAAACCGTACCGGCTGGGCGCCAAGCGTCTGTCGCAACGGACCGCCGATCACCATGATGTCGCTGCCGCAGGCCTTCAGAAACTCGGCGTACTTCTCCGCCTTGTCGATAATGGCGGCCTGCGCCGCGCCTTCCGTGAAATCCCCGGCGGCTTCAAGTTCGGCGAAAAAGCCGCTCGCCAGCGTCAGTCCACGTTTGGAGAGTTCGCCGGCAAAAGCTTCGACCGAGCCATAGGTCTTCGTCGCATCCTGCCAGTTGAAGGGCGAGAAGGTCAGCTCCACGCCGGTGACGCCGGAGGCTTGCACGCTGTCGAGAATCTTGTCCCAGAAGGCGCGGGGCTCGTTGCGGGACAAAGCGATGATGCCGTCATAGTCCTCCACGCCCCAGAAACCGGGGTGGAAGAAGGTGACGAGATCGACGCCAAAGCGAAGCCGTTCGGTTGAAGTCATGACGCTATCCGTTCTCCAGGCACAGGAAATCGCTTGCGGAAGCGGGGTCCGCATTAAATTATCCGAATAATTTCAATGCACTGCAAATGGCAATCGTTTGCCGTGCCCAGATAGTAGCCAAGTCGTTTTTTTATGCAAGTTGTTTTTGGCAATCGTTTGCCAATTGACTGTTATTGCCGTAACCTTCAATAGGGCAGGCGTTTGGGAGAGAGTGAAAAATTGAAAAATAACAAGGATATGCCCGTGGAGGAGCAATCAGGTCCGTTGATGGCCGATGTTGCGCGGTTGGCAGGGGTCGCGATCTCGACGGTCAGCCGCGCGCTCGCCAATCCGGGCCGGGTAAACGAGAAGACGCGCCTCAAGATCGATGCCGCCGCCAAGCAATTGGGCTATACGCCGAACGCCATGGCCCGCAACCTGAGGGTCGGCAAGTCCAACATCATCATGATCATCCTGCCGGGATCGCTCTATTACGGCGTATCCCAGATCATTCCGCAGGTTTTGCAAAGCATCAACAAGGCCCTGATCCAGAACGGCTACCATCTGATGATCGCCAACCTCGATCGCGATGAGATGTCGGAACGTCATATCCTGGATCTGGCGTTTAGCGGCACTGTTCGCGGCGCCATCATCCTGTCGTCAAAGCTGCCGGAGGTGGATGGGCGGTCTCTTGCCAATGCCGGTCTGCCGATCGTCTCCATGCTGCTCGATATGAGCGAGGCCGGCCTGCCGAGCGTCGTCACGAACGATCGCGAAGCGGTGCGGGAGGTGACGGCGGAACTGATCCGCCTGGGCCATCGGCGCTTTCTCTACATAGCCGGTCCGGAGGGGAATTATCATGATGTGGAACGTTATGCCGGCGCGCTGGAGGCCCTTCGTGCAGCGGGACTTACCGAAGCGGCGGTGACGCGATCGGGCGGTCAACTTGATTATCAGGAGGGTTTTGAGATCGGCGTTCAGGCGGCTGCCGACTTCGCGCGCTTGGCGGATAGGCCGACGGCGGTGATCGCAACTAGCGACGACATGGCCATTTCTTTCGTCAGCCGCGTGCAGCGGATGGGCCTGAATGTTCCCGGTGATCTCTCCGTCGTCTCGTTCGACGGTTCGCCGGTTTGCGAATTTTCCTCGCCGCCGCTGTCGACGATCGAACAGCCGGCGGAAGAGATGGGGCGGGCGGCGGTCGGTTTGCTGATGGAACATATCGATGCGGTCGAAAAAGGCATGGCCGCGCGCCATGTCATCCCGAGCAAACTCATTCGGCGCGAGAGCTTCGCTCCAGCTCCATCAACCGTCTGATTGAGATATTGTCATATCAAGAAGGCGTCGGAGCGGTTTTTGAAACCAGCTCCAACGCCCTTTGTGTCGGCGATCTAACCGAAGGGTCGGATGTGCCGAAACAGGAAATTGGGTTGCGCAAACATATCTTCCTTTTCCGGCATGCCGATATCTCGAAGCTGGTAGTTTGAAAGCTCCGAGATATGCGTGTGCGTTTGATGCCGTCTCCAGGCCACGAGCAACAGCGCACGCGCAGTCCTCCAGGCACCGAATTTTTGGCACAGTTCGTCAACTGCCGCACCAAGGGTGTCGGCAACCAGTAATTGTGAATCTGTCATCGTCATTATCCCGGCGTCCTCCAGACGACCGAGTCCTCTTGCGGGGCGACAAGGCAGATGGATGCGGACGCAAGAATGCGTACGCCCGCCCAATCAGCCGGTCACGTCAGTTTCAATGGAAATCGCCAAAAAGGCAGGGAATATAGGCTACTAGCGCCGAAGAGAGTGATGACGCAGTGGTCGGACCAAAGCCATCACGAACATTCCGCCAGAGGCGCACATAAATACTGTTGCAGTTTGCATTTGACGCCTCCTGTGATTTGAGTTGCGGATGGCGACAATGATACGCAACAATGCGGCATAGACAAGCCCGCAATTTCGAATTGCACGCATAACATGCGGTCTGTTGCTGAACGGCAACAGTGTTCCAGCTGCGAGCCATACTCTCCAATCGGCACCTGAGGGAGCATCAAGATCCTGGCGGACCGACAGGCACGTCATGACGTCAATTCACTCGAGGTGACATGAAGCTGTCAAACTCGGTGATGTAAGGGTCGCGCCGCCGCGCCTCGCGGATGATCCGTTTGGAGACCACGAATGACCAAGTCCGTCACGATGACACTCGCTGCCGCAATCGTCGCATTCGCTGCGGCGCAGCCGGCACTGGCCGCCGATCGGCTCTATGCATGCGGTGATGATCAGATCCGTGAGTACCGGATCGATGGCGGGGCTGCCACGGAGACCTGGCGTTGGCGCGCCGCCGATGCCAATGACCTTCCCGAGGCCTATCGCCTCAAATTTCTCCGGCACCTCGACGATTGCAAGCCGGTTGATGGAGGCCGTTCGATTCTCGCGACCGCTTCGACCGGCGGGGCTGTGCTGATCGACCGTGGGACCGGTCATGTCTCGTTCCATGCCAAGACGCCAATGGCCCATTCGGCTGATCTTCTGCCTGGCGGCTGGATCGCCGTTGCGCTGTCCATCCATGCGGAAGGCGACCGGCTCGAAATTTACGGCCGCGACCGCAGCGAGGCACCGCTGCTCAGCCTGCCGCTCCCTTCCGGCCATGGTGCGGTCTGGGATGCGGCGCGTGCGCGGCTGTTCGTTCTGTCGCATGACCTGATCCAGGCCTATAAGGTCGAAGGAACTGAGGCTACGCCGACGCTGACCGAGACGGCGCGATGGACGCTTCCCGGCCGTCACGACGGACATGACCTGTCGAGCAGGCGGGGCGGCGGATATTTCGTGACCACGGATGATGGCGTCTGGACCTTCGATCCGAATGCCGGCAGCTTTTCGCCCTTCTCAGTGCTCAATCCCAAACTGCAGGTCAAGGCGGTGAGCGCGCTGGGTGACCGGCTCGCCTGGGTACAGGCGGAGGAAAGCTGGTGGGCAAACGGCTTCACCGTCGCCGGGGCCGACGGCAGCGAGCAGAAGCGCATCCCGATCGAAGGCATGCATCTCTACAAGGTTCGCTGGATTCGGTGATGCCGCATCCCGGGACGTTGTTATCCGTAGCGCGCGACTGACAGATCGGCGGTATCGATCTCGGCCTTGCGTCCACTGACGAGATCGCTGATCACGCGCGCCGAGCCGCAGCTCATGGTCCAGCCGAGCGTGCCATGGCCGGTGTTAAGGAAGAGGCCGCGGATTTTCGTCGCCCCGATCACAGGGGTTCCGTCTGGCGTCATCGGGCGCAGGCCGGACCAGAAGGCCGCCTTGCTCACGTCGCCGCCGGGGAACAGATCCATGACGGAATGTTCGAGGGTATTGCGGCGTGCGAGCCCGAGGTCGTTGGTGTAGCCGGAGATTTCCGCCATCCCGCCGACGCGAATACGGTCTCCGAGGCGGGTGATCGCGATCTTGTAGGTCTCGTCCATGACGGTCGATTCCGGCGAGCGCGCGGGGTCGACGATCGGGATCGTCAGCGAATAGCCCTTCACCGGATAGACGGGCAGGCTGATGCCGACCTGCTTGAGGAGCAGCGGCGAATAGCTGCCCAATGCGACGACAACGGCATCGGAGGCTATGGCACCCTGATCGGTCACAACGCCGCGTATCTGGCGGCCCTCGACCTGTAGGTCCTTGATCGTGCGCCCGTAGAGGAACTGGACGCCGAGTTCCACAGCTTTTGCCGCCAGCGCATTGGTGAATTTGAAGCAGTCGCCGGTTTCGTCCTTCGGCGTCAGCAGGCCGCCGACGATCTTGTCCCGGGCGTGGCTGAGGGCAGGCTCGACGCGGATGCATCCATCCCGATCGAGAACCTCATAGGGTATGCCGTCGGCGGCCAGCGCCTTCACGTCCTTTGCCGATGCGTCGAGCTGCTGCTCGGTTCTGAAGAGCTGCAGCGTGCCCTGCATCCGCTGGTCATAGGCAATGCCGGTTCCCGCCCTGACGTCGGCCAGTGCGATCCGGCTGTAGTCGGCAAGCCGCAGCATCCGGCTCTTGTTGACCGCATAACGTTCCGACGTGCAGTTCGACAGCATCTTGACGAGCCATGACAGCATTGCCGTGTCGACCTTCGGGCGAAGGATCAGGGGTGCATGCTTCATGAAAAGCCACTTCAGCGCCTTCTGCGGTATTCCCGGGGCGGCCCAGGGCGAGCAGTAGCCGAAGGAGACTTCCCCGGCATTCGCGAAACTGGTTTCAAGCGCAGGCCCCGCCTGCCGGTCGACGACCGTGACCTGGTGTCCCGCCTTGGCAAGCTGATAGGCGGTCGTCACGCCGATAACCCCGGCGCCGAGAATGGTGACTTTCATGGTGTCCTCGATAGTGGCGGTGGGAACGTCAGAGATAGTTGCGATGGTAGCGGTGGCCGAGGCCGGTCAGGATCTCATACGAGATGGTTCCGGCCGATTTGGCAAGGTCTTCCAGTGTCTGGTGCGGCCCAATCACCTCCACCAGGCTGCCGAGCCTGAGCGTGCCCGGAGGCAGGGCGGTGACATCGATCGTAATGCTGTCCATGGAAACACGGCCGACGATGGGCAGCCGCACGCCCTCGTAATAGACCGCGCCCCGGTCACCAAGGCAGCGGGGGAGCCCGTCCGCATAGCCGGCGGCAAGCGTGGCAAGGCGCATCTCCACCTTTGCCGCATGGGTGCCGCCATATCCGATGAGGGTTCCCGGCGGCACGCTTCTCGTTTGCACGACGGCGACGTCAAGCCGAATGACCGGCTGTATGTTATTGGACTTGTCCACCGTCAGTGCGCCGCCATAGACCGCGATGCCGGCTCGGGTGAGGACGCCGTGATAATCCGATCCGAGAAAGACCCCGCCGGAGTTGGCGAAGCTGACGGAGAACTGAGGAAACTCGGCCGCGATCTTGCGCATCTCGGCGAGCTGTTGGGCATTCTGCCCGTTGTCCGTCTCGTCGGCGGAGGCCAGATGGCTCATGATAAACAGGATTTCGACGACATCGGTGTGTGTAAGCTCCGCGGCGAATGCCGCCCGGTCTTCCGGCGAGATCCCCAGCCTCGACATTCCCGTGTCGAATTGCAGGACTGCGGGCAGGACGCGGTTCTGCGCCAGCGCGGTGGATCTCCAGCGCTTGTACTGCTCCATCGAGTTCAGCACGGGAACGACCCCGGTCTGCGCGCAGGTACCCTCGGCGCCCGGCTGCAAGCCGTTCAGCACGTAAATGCGGGCATCGGCCTCGAGGTGCCGTCTTAGCTTCTCAGCCTCCCCAAATTGGGCGACAAAAAAGTCCCGGCATCCGGAGTGATACAATGCGGGGGCCACTCGGTCGGCGCCCAGCCCATAGGCATCAGCCTTGACCACAGCGGCAGCCTTTGCCGGCGCCACGGCGGCTGCGATCGTCTCGTAATTCCGGCGCAGTGCAACGAGGTCGATCGTCAGATAGCCCGTTGCTCCGGCCTGTCTTTGCCGTGCCTGAGCAGGGCTCATTCTCGCGCCGCCATCCATGGGAAACCCCTCTTTATCGTTAGGAGCAGGATATTGAAACGATCGATGAATTTCTCTCTGATTACTGCTTGATTATTCGATGAATGCATGATTTTCAGAATTATCATTGAAAAATTGAAAGAATATGCATGTCGGGAATCGATGCGATCGATCGGAACATCATTCGGCTGCTCCGGCTGAATGCGCGCATGAGCAATGCGAAGCTGGCAACCGAGGTGGGGCTGTCGCCGTCCGCCTGCCTGAGGCGCATCAATCTTCTTGAAAAGGCCGGCGTGATCCGCGGCTACACGGCGCTGATCGATAGCGTTTCGGGCGAGAGCGCCATCGCCGTGATCATCAACATCACGCTGGAACGGCAGACGGAGGATCATCTCAATCGCTTCGAGGCGGCCGTTCGAAAACACCCGGAAATCCAGGAGTGCTTCCTGATGACGGGCGGATCGGATTATCTTTTGAAGGTAGAGGTCGCCGGCGCCGGTGAGTTCGAGCGGATCCACAAGGAGATCCTGTCGACCTTGCCGGGTGTGCTGCGCATCCATTCGAGCTTTTCGATCCGAAACGTGCTTGCAACCCGGGCGAAGGGGCGTCGCTAAAGGGCTTTCGTGCCTTGTGCGAGAGACGAAAAGGCCCGGCATCGGAGACGCCGGGCGAGGTACAGGCCAACTGTCTGGCCTGGGGGAATCTGTCTCGGAGCCTGCCGGGCGCAGATTATGCCGGCAGGCTTCGCGGCGATCGATTGGCTTACGACGCGCGCTTCAAGGCATCGCCGAGGATCGAGACGATTTTGCCGATCTCGTCCTTCTCGATGATCAGCGGCGGCGACAGGGCGATGACGTCGCCGGTGACCCGGATCAGCAGACCCTTCTGGAAGCAATCCACGAAGATATCGTAGGCGCGGGCGCCGGGTGCGCCGTCGCGCGAGGCAAGCTCGATGGCGCCGACGATGCCTAAGTTGCGGATGTCGATGACGTTGGGCAGGCCCATCAGCGAGTGAAGCGCGTCCTGCCAAGTCTCGGCCAGTTCGGCGCCGCGGGTCAGCAGACCATCTTCCTGATAGATTTCCAGGGTGGCAATGCCGGCGGCGCAGGCGACGGGGTGGCCGGAATAGGTGTAGCCGTGGAAGAGCTCGATCTGGTTTTCCGGACCGGTCATCAGGCCATCATGCACCTTGCGGCTTGCAAAAACGGCGCCCATCGGGATCGCGCCGTTGGTGATGCCCTTGGCGGTGGTGACAAGATCGGGCACGACACCGAAATAGTCGGTGGCAAACGGCGTGCCCAGGCGGCCGAAGCCGGTGATGACTTCGTCGAAGATCAAAAGGATGCCGTATTTGTCGGCAATGGCGCGCAGGCGCTCCAGATAGCCCTTTGGCGGCATGATGACGCCGGCAGAACCGGACATCGGCTCTACGATGACGGCTGCGATCGTTTCCGCGCCGTGCAGCGCCACCAGGCGCTCAAGGTCCTCGGCCAGCTCGATGCCGTGTTGCGGCAGGCCCTTGGAGAAGGCATTGCGCTCGATGTCGAGCGTGTGGCGCATGTGGTCGGCCGGGATCTGCGGGAAGACACGGCGGTTGTTGACAAGGCCGCCGACGGAAATGCCGCCGAAGCCGACGCCATGATAACCCTTCTCACGGCCGATGATACGCGTCCGAGTGCCCTGACCGATGGCTCGCTGATAGGCAATGGCAATCTTGAGGGCGGTGTCCACGGATTCGGAGCCGGATCCGGTGAAGAATACGCGGTCAAGCTTCGCGGCCGGTCCGCCCGGCGCAATCGCTGCCAGCTTTTCTGCAAACTCGAATGCGATCGGATGGCCCATCTGGAACGTCGGAGCGAAGTCCAGGGTACGCAGCTGCCGTTCGACTGCCTGGGTGATACGCTCCCGGCCATGGCCAACGTTGACGCACCAGAGACCGGCGGTGCCGTCGAGAACCTTATTGCCGTCGACGTCGGTGTAATACATGCCCTCCGCCGAGGCCAGCAGGCGGGGAGCCGTCTTGAACTGGCGGTTTGCGGTAAAAGGCATCCAGAAGTTTTCGAGGCTGGGGCTGTTCGGCTTGCTGATCTGATCCATAGCTCTCTCCATTGAGGTGATAATTCAAATCAGGCATTTTCCGTTTCCGAACAAGTCCTTTTCTCACTCTTGCTAACCCATTGAAAAATAGCATACGGATTGCATGATATTTCCATATATCGAACAACCGAAAACATGAGGAATCCATGTCCGTCGATATTGGCAACCGATTGCGGCATCTGCGCCTGGCGCACAATCTGTCCCAGCGCGAACTCGCGAAGCGCGCTGGCGTGACGAACTCGACGATTTCGCTGATCGAGTCGAACTCCGCCAATCCATCGGTGGGTGCGCTGAAGCGCATTCTCGACGGCATCCCGATCGGGCTTGCGGAATTCTTCGCATTTGAGCCTGAGAAGTCTCGCAGGGCCTTCTACGCGGCCGAGGAGCTCGTCGAGATCGGCAAAGGACCGATCTCCTATCGCCAGATCGGCGACAACTTGTTTGGCCGCAGCCTTCAGATCCTGAAGGAATGTTATCAGCCGGGATCAGATACGGGCAAGGTGCCGCTCGTCCACGAAGGCGAGGAGGGAGGGATTGTTCTCTCTGGACGGCTTGAAGTCACGGTGGACGAAGAGAGGCGAATCCTCGGGCCAGGAGACGCCTATTATTTTGAGAGCCGGCGCCCCCATCGCTTCCGGTGTGTCGGACCGGTTCCGTGCGAGGTCATCAGTGCCTGCACGCCGCCAAGCTTCTAGGCCGTATAAAGACCAAGAAATTCATCTGGCCATAAATAGAAAAAGACCCGGCAGGGAACCGGGTCTTCCTCTTCTCTGATCGGAGGTCAATCAAATCAGATTAGAAGCTACGCTCGAAACGGAGGATACCAGCCCACTGATCTTCGTTGATCGAATCCCAGTTGGTGTAGGTGACTTCCGGCTCGACGAGAAGGTTCTTGACCGGGTTGAACTTGAGGTTCGTGGTCGCGGAGAAGATCTTCGAGTCGGTATAGGCGACCTGGAAGTTCCACTTCAGCTTTTCGTTGATTGGAACGCTTGCGCCGCCCCAAACTGCCCAGTCACCCCAGCCGATACCAGAAGCGTCGCCGCCACCGTTCGCGCCAGCGTACTTGTTCAGCTTGTCGCCGTCCGTGTTCCAGCCGCCCATGACGAAGGCCGAGAAAACGCCGAAGTCAGCGTCGACACGAGCCTTGATGGCGCCTTCTTCAACGATGGAGTCATAACCACCGACAACCTTGAAGCCCCATGCGCCAGCCTTGTAGCCGAGACCGCCGACAACGTCAGGAGCGTAGTGATCGGAGCTGTCTTCGCCGTTGGCGCCCGTGGCGCCAGTGCCGGAGTTGGTGTCTTCCAGCGAGATTACAGCCGTGAAGCCGTTGCCGGCATCGTAGTTGTAAGTGATCTGGTTGAGTTCGTACGGGCCGTCATAGACAACGTCGTCGTTGATGACGTCGCCAGCGTAACCGGTGAAGACGTTGAACTGCGAGTCTTCCTTACCAATGGTGAAGCCGCCGAGGCTGATGCTGCCATGCAGGAAGTTGGTAGATGTCGAAGCACCTTCCTGCCAATCCCAACGCAGCTCGGTG
This sequence comes from Rhizobium sp. AP16, assembly GCF_000281735.1. Classification (NCBI taxonomy): domain Bacteria; kingdom Pseudomonadati; phylum Pseudomonadota; class Alphaproteobacteria; order Hyphomicrobiales; family Rhizobiaceae; genus Rhizobium; species Rhizobium sp. AP16. The sequence continues at coordinate 67,533 of NZ_AJVM01000068.1, forward strand.
TTGGTTTTCAGCGGGCCGTACTCGGTGTCAGTCGCCGTCTGCAGCTGCAGCTCAGCACGAGTATGCCAGAGCGTGCCACGAACGTTGTTCGGGTTGTAGGCATCGTACCACTGACCTTCCGTACGAACCTTGCCGCCGATCTTGAGGCAGGTTTCGGTGCCCGGAATGAAGAAGTAGCCAGCGCCGTATGCGTCGCAGATGCGAACGTATTCCAGCGGCTCCGGCTCAGCAGCGACAATAGCGTCAGCGGCGTGAGCGCCGGATACTGCTGCAAGCGCAGCAGCGGAGCCGAGAAGAAGGCTCTTGATGTTCATTTTAATTCCAATCCACTAAGTCGAACTGAGAAATGGCGCACGAACGATGTCCGCCGTGCCTCACTCCCCATTCCGAACGTTTCCCCTTTTAGAAGCCATCCGACTTCTCGAAAAAGAGCTAACAGGAACAGAGAAGAGTGAGAACGACTTCAATGGTTATAAATGGAAAGCTCGACAATGAGGTGGAGTTGTTGTTGTACAAAAGCAACAAAAAAGGCTCAGTAAAAAATATTTAGAAACATACAGAAACAAAATGCACTAAATGATTTATAAAGGAAATACTTATTCAATTTATAAATTCGGAATCATTTATTTGTAAGTGAGATTTACTATAAATGCAAGTGTATATTACTATTATCGCGCTAATTGTCCTTTGTGTCGCCTATTCCAGCGCAAATCTGCGCCGGCTGACTCGAAACGAGCTAAAGCATGACGTTCCCAATGATGCCGACCGGGCGGCGTGGAATATTGATCATTAGTCATCCGGAAGGAGCGGCAATCAGCCGGTGGAGGCGCCGGCGCTTCCAATTCCGCCAGTCCGCTCGACCGCAAGTATTATTCCAGACGATCCAAACGTTGGCCGCTCATCCTCCGGCGCCTATACTAGAGATGTCGGAAAAGACGATAGTTCGACAGTCTTGCATCGACCTCATAGTAGTCGGCTGAAGAGGAAATAGGGCAGTCCTGGCTTACCAAGAGAAAGGATGTGTCCTCCTCCGGCGATAGCTCGGCGTCTTTCTTCAGGCTGACGTGATAATAACGTTCGAGATAGGCATGCAGCTGCCAATCGTCCGCAACGTTGCCGCAGGCTGCAACAATCGGCTGACAGCGGCCAGCGGCCGGGCAGATATGTTCCGCGATCTTTTGCGCATCCTCGATCTCGATTCTGTCCGAACCCGGTTTTCCAACGGCGAGAACCACGGAGAAGATAGCCGCGACCACGCCGGCAGTCAGTGCGAGATTCAACCGCCGAAGCCATTCCTTGTTGAGCGAGCGGATCTGAGGCAGCAATGCGGGGGCCGAGATCATTGCAGCCGCTGCGGCGAAATAGAGGATCGAAGGGTTGAAATAGAAACTGTTAAGGCGGGGGCTGACGAGAAGCGGCAAGGAGGCCGAGAGGCCGACGGTGAAAAGGAAAGCGGCATTGCGGTATCGTTGCCGGTGTAGCTCCGGCGTGGCGCATCTCGTCGCCAGGGTCCCGTGTCGGCCGCGCAGACGAGTGGACAGTATGAGAGCCGCAAGAAGCAGCGGGAAGAAATTGACCCGGAAAAGCGACCAGAGCCCATGCAATCCGCCGCTGGTCCCTCCACGATCACCGGCGAGGCTGGCAAAGAGCTGATAATGCAGATAGCGATCGGCATATCCGCGTGCTTCGGGATCGAGCAAGAGCAAGGCCAACATGCCGGCCGCGGCAATGGCTATCATCGCGGTATCGATCGTGGCGGTCCTGACGGATGGGCGACCGAAGCTGATGCTGAAAAGGATCGGAACGGCGAGCGGAAACAGGCCGACCGGCCCTTTCGTCATGATCGCCAGGAATGTCAGAACGCCTGCCTCGATCATATACGGCAATCTCGACGCAAACTTTGAAGCGCGGGATGTGCTATAGGCCTCGACGACAAGCCAGATCGCCGCCGAGGTGAACACGATCAAGGTGTTTTCAAGCATATTGTTGGCATATGCCCAGCTCAGCCGCCCCGCTATCAGAGTGAAGATCAAGGCAAGGACTCCGGTGCTACGCAGCGCAGGATCCTTCCCGGTCAACCGGCGCCATATGCCGAGCATGATCAGGCCGCTGAGCAGTGCGGCGAAGAGGGAATAACCTTTCTCGACCCAGGCGGTGTCGCCGAATGCCCGGAACGCGATGGCCTGCAGCCACATGGCAAACGGCGGGTGTTCGGCGAAAAGCGGAAACAGGGTTTGCGAGAAGGCGGGCCGCCACGGCGATCCGATACCCTCGGCCATGTTGCGGGCCACGCTGGCATAGATAAGGCCATCGAAGAACATGGTCTGTGTGACGAGCGGGCGTAAGACCTTCAGGCACAAAAGGATGGCCAGGAGTTTCCACAACAAGCCGGCCCCGGACGTTTGTCCGGAGGGCGGCACGGTTTCCTGGGTCGATGAGCCCGTATTCATTTCCATACGAGGTGCTTGACGACGACAAATTTCCAGATCGTGTCGATGGCGATGCCGGCCAACGTGGCAAGCAGGACGACATGCACGATGCGCTCATAGGTTATGGCCGCCGCCGACACATTGGCGAGGATGCCGACCGAGGAGATGAGCAGAAATTTGACGTACCCGTAAAATTGCGCCCAGCCCCGCAGGCGCTTGTCGCGAAACGTCAGGAAGTTGTTGAGCAGGAAATTGCTGCTGGCCGCCACGAGAGCGGCGGCGACCTGTGCCGCAGTGAACGGCAAGCCAAGCGTCAAGGCGCAGTAGAGTATGCTCAGATGCACCAAGACGCCCGAGGCGCCGACGCAGAGGAATGAAATGAGATTTGCGGGGAGAATACTACCCGTCATCTTGCTCATCAGGAAGGTTGCAAATCGCCAAAGCACACAGGCGTCGAGCTTGGATTCGCCATTCATCCTGACGCCGAAGTCGAAGGGTACCTCGGCATGCCGGAGCGATTTCTTCGTATGAAGGATATCGAGCAGGAGCTTGAAACCGGGATCACCAAGACGAGGCGCGATCTCCAGGAAGCTGTCGCGGCGGATGACGAAGAAGCCTGTCAGAGGATCGGTCATGCGCCGGCCGATGACGATGCTGCTCAGCGCATTGCCGCAGTCCGAAATCCGGCGGCGCAGGGCGGAAAGGGCGGCCGGGTTCACGCCTTCATCCAACCGCCGTGCCGCGCTGACAACATCCAGAGAACCGCTTTGCAGTCGTTGGACCAGTTGCGGAACAACGGCCGGATCGTGTTGTCCGTCGCCGTCCATGATGCATAGCAGATGCCCTTTTGCAGAGAGCATCCCCTGGATGCTTGACCGTGCCAAACCGCGATCGGCCAGTCGAAGGATCAAGCGGACGCGATGATCCTGCTGAGAGAGTTTATAGGCTGCGGAAGCGGTTCCATCCGAGGAATTGTCATCGACAAAGATCAACTCCCAATCGAAGCTGGAAAGCGCGTGTTTGACCCGCTCCAGAAAGGGAATGATGTTGTCGATCTCGTTGTATGTCGGAACAACGATGGAGAGAGTTTGATGCAAATCTGCACTTCCGGAAATATAATGCGAGGTTCGTCGATCGACATCTCTGAAATGAAGACCATGATCTCGTTTTAGACCGTGCAGTGCGTCTGGATATTTCCGACGATCTCTGAAGTAAGAATAATTTTAGGATTTTTGTTTCCGAAAGGGATGGGGTGTTGTCTTTCCGTTGGGTTTAGACACGTCAGTTGTTCCAAGCAGCATTGCTGGGGGAGCAAGGGGAAGGCGGGGTTGGCGCGTACTCGGCGTCATTTTACCGAAAGTTTGTGAAATTCGCGCAATCCGTTATTGCAATTCAGTCGCAATTGCATGATAGATACGCTGCGGAATATGGCAGATAATTATTGCAAATAAGTTGCATTTGCAAAATGCGGGCCGGCGATTGTGGGGTCGCGATAGGGAGAGGCGGGGGCTGATCCAGTGACCGCTCCAAGCTTCACCGGCTGCGGGTATCTGCCGCAGCCGAACGGTATTTTGTGTGCCCCTGAAGGCCGACTGGTCAACCTGGTTGTCGGAATGGGGCGAATGTTCAGGTCAGAGCAAAGAAAATAAGGAGAGACAATTTCATGTTTGATCGCGCCCGACGCAGGGTCCTTGCGGGATTGGCAGGTTTCGCGGCACTCGGCCTGATGGCAGGCGGTGTGGCCGCTGAGGAGGCAGCCAATCAGAAGTTCAAGGCGGTGACGACCTTCACGGTTATCGCCGACATGGCGAAGAATGTAGCGGGCGACGCTGCCATAGTGGAATCGATCACCAAGCCCGGCGCCGAGATCCACGAATATCAGCCGACGCCCCGCGACATCCAGCGGGCGCAGGGCGCCCAGCTTCTCTTCTCGAACGGTCTCAATCTCGAACTCTGGTTCCAGAAGTTCTATCGGCACCTGAAGGACGTTCCCGACGTCGTGGTCTCGACCGGCGTCGAGCCGATGGGCATCACGGAAGGCCCCTATAACGGTAAACCCAATCCGCATGCCTGGATGTCGCCGAAGAATGCGATCATCTATGTCGACAATATCCGCGACGCCTTCGTCAAATACGACCCGAAGAACGCCGAGATCTACAAGGCCAACGCGGAGGCCTACAAGACGAAGATCGCGGCGACCATCGCGCCGATCCGCGAGAAGCTGGATACCATTCCGGAAGACAAGCGCTGGCTGGTTTCGAGTGAAGGCGCCTTTTCCTATCTGGCCCGCGATTTCGGCCTGAAGGAACTCTATCTCTGGCCGATCAATGCCGACCAGCAAGGCACCCCGCAGCAAGTGCGCAAGGTGGTCGATACTATGAGTGTCAACAAGATCAGCGCGGTCTTCAGCGAGAGCACCATCTCCGACAAGCCGGCCCGGCAGGTCGCACGCGAGACCGGCACCCATTATGGCGGCGTGCTCTATGTCGACTCCCTGAGCGAGGCCGATGGGCCGGTGCCGACCTATGTCGACCTCCTGCGCGTCACCTCCGACACCGTGGCGAAGGGGCTGGCCGAGGGGCTGTCGCAATGAACGCGGTCGCCACCCGCATCTCCCCAGCACCTGCGGATGCGGGGGGCGGCATTTTCGTGAAGGATGCCACCGTCACCTATCGCAACGGCCATACGGCACTGCGCGATGCCAGCTTCAAGGTGCCAGAAGGCACCATCACAGCACTGGTCGGCGTCAATGGCTCCGGCAAATCAACGCTCTTCAAGGCGATCATGGGTTTCGTGCATCTGGCAAAGGGCGAGATTTCGGTCTTGGGAATGCCGGTCAAACAGGCGCTGCGGCAAAATCTCGTGGCCTATGTACCGCAGGCGGAAGAGGTCGACTGGAATTTCCCGGTCCTGGTCGAGGATGTCGTCATGATGGGTCGCTATGGCCATATGGGCATGATGCGGATTGCGAAGGCGGCCGATCATGAAGCCGTATCCAGGGCGCTTGCGCGCGTCGACATGAGCGAATTCCGCAAACGCCAGATCGGCGAATTGTCCGGCGGGCAGAAGAAACGCGTCTTTCTGGCTCGTGCTCTGGCGCAGGATAGCCGTGTCATCCTGCTCGACGAGCCCTTCACCGGTGTCGACGTGAAGACCGAGGAAGCCATTGTCAAATTGCTGCGTTCGCTGCGCGACGATGGCCGGGTGATGTTGGTCTCGACGCACAATCTCGGCTCCGTGCCGGAGTTCTGCGATCGCACCGTGCTCATCAAGGGCACGGTGCTCGCCTATGGGCCGACCGACGAGACCTTCACGCAAGAAAATCTCGAAAGGACCTTCGGCGGCGTGCTTCGCCATTTCGTGCTGAACGGTCCGGCCGGCAAGCCACCGGCACATGTCTCCGCGAGTGAGCATGGAGAGCGTGTCTGATGGCCTCCCTTCTCGAACCCTTCGGCTACAATTACATGCTCAACGCCATGTGGGTTTCGGCGCTGGTGGGCGCGGTCTGTGCGTTTCTCTCTTGCTTCCTGATGTTGAAGGGCTGGTCGCTGATCGGCGATGCGCTGTCTCACTCGATCGTGCCCGGCGTTGCCGGCGCCTACATGCTCGGACTTCCCTTTTCGATCGGCGCCTTCTTTTCCGGCGGGCTTGCGGCGGCGGCGATGCTGTTCCTGAACCAGCGGACGAAACTGAAGGAAGACGCCATTATCGGGCTGATCTTCTCCTCCTTCTTCGGGCTTGGCCTGTTCATCGTTTCGCTCAAGCCCGCGGCGGTAAACATTCAGACCATCGTGCTCGGCAATATCCTTGCCATCACGCCGGAGGACACGCTCCAGCTCGCCATTATCGGCTTCGTTTCGCTCGCCATCCTGCTGGTGAAATGGAAGGACCTGATGGTGACATTCTTCGACGAGACCCATGCCCGTTCGATCGGCCTCAATCCGACAGCACTCAAGATCCTGTTCTTCACGCTGCTCTCGGCCTCGACGGTCGCAGCACTTCAGACCGTCGGCGCCTTTCTGGTGATCTGCATGGTGGTGACCCCCGGAGCGACTGCCTATCTGCTGACGGATCGCTTCCCACGGCTGCTCATCATTGCGGTCGCGATCGGGGCAGTGACCAGCTTCGTCGGCGCTTATGCGAGTTATTTTCTCGATGGCGCCACCGGCGGCATCATCATCGTGCTCCAGACGCTGATCTTCCTCGTCGCCTTCTTTTTCGCACCCAAGCACGGCATGCTGGCAGCCCGACGCAGGGCGGCGGAAGGGCGGGAGGTGACACCATGAATGCTCTATCCACCCTGCTGGGACCGTTCCAGTTCGACTTCATGGTCAACGCCTTGATCATCTCGGTGCTGATTGCGGTGCCGACGGCGCTGCTGTCTTGCTTCCTGGTGCTCAAGGGCTGGGCTCTCATGGGAGACGCCATGAGCCATGCGGTGTTTCCGGGCGTGGTCATCGCCTATATCGTCGGCTTTCCCCTGGCGGTCGGCGCCTTTGCCGCCGGCATGGTCTGCGCTCTTGCGACCGGCTTCCTCAAAGACAACAGCCGCATCAAGCAGGATACGGTGATGGGCATCGTGTTCTCGGGCATGTTCGGGTTCGGTCTGGTCCTCTATGTGAAAATCCAGTCCGAGGTGCATCTCGATCATATCCTGTTTGGCGACATGCTCGGAATCGGATGGCAGGACATCATGGAAACCGCGGCCGTTGCGGTGCTGGCGGCGGCCGTCATCGCGGTCAAGTGGCGTGACCTGCTGCTGCATGCCTTTGACCCGGCGCAGGCAAGGGCAGTCGGTCTAAGGGTCAACCTGCTGCACTATGGTCTGCTCTGCCTGCTATCGCTGACGATCGTGGCGACGCTGCAGTCGGTGGGCATCATTCTCGCCATCTCCCTGCTGATCGCGCCCGGTGCCATCGCCTATCTATTGGCGCGCAGGTTCAGCGTCATGCTCGTTCTATCGGTGGTGATTGCGGTGACGGCAGCATTTTCCGGCGTCTATCTGTCCTTCTTCATCGACAGTGCACCGGCTCCAACCATCGTGCTGCTGCTCGCCATCACTTTCGTCGGCGCTTTCCTCTATGCCTCTCGCAAGGCGGTGGGGACGGAAGCACACGAGACGGCGTAGGGAGATTTTTGCGGAAGTGCCTTGGAGGCGGTTTACTAGACCGTTTCCTTGCCCTTCCTGGGCGGGCGCCTCTTGTCGATCGGCTTGACGTAGATTTCCAGCCTGTGGCTGACGATCGTGAAGCCGTGCTGGCGGGCGATCTCTTCCTGCAGCCGCTCGATTTCGTCGGAGCGGAATTCGATCAGATCGCCGGTTTCGACATTGATCAGATGGTCATGATGCTCCTGATCGGCGCTCTCGAAGCGAGCTCGGCCATCGCCGAAGGTATGCTTTTCCAGCACGCCCTTTTCCTGCAGCAAATTGACGGTGCGATAGACGGTGGCGATCGCAATGCCCGGATCGATCTCGCTGACCCGCCGATGCAGCTCCACCGCGTCGGGATGATCCGACGCATCGGACAGAACCTGCATGATGATCTTCCGTGGTCCGGTCAGACGGAGCCCGTTTTCCTTGCAGAGTGCGGCTATGTCCTTCTTGAAGTGCATGAGTATGTCGGCCGGATCAGGTTCGGTTGGGGATGGATCGCTCTAACGCAGTTGAGCTGCATTTGCAAAAAGACAATGGAGCCTGATGTCTAAACATCGGGCTTTCAGGCGAACAGGGGCCTTGATAGGGGAGCCTTACGGGGCGGATTAAGATAACCCGTTGAGAACGCGCAAAGCACCGAGCGAAGTCACCAGGGCTTCGAGTTCCTCGTAGAGCGCTTCGGCAAAGCTGCGCAGCACTGTCAGCTCGAAACTGTCAACACCGGTGCGCGTCAGCTGCAGCGAGATATGGCCGAACAGCGTGACGGCCGAGCGTCCCTCCGGAAACGCCGAGGGATGAAGATCGACGACCGTGCCCCTGGCGAGCAGTTCAGCCGCCTGCGGGCCGGAGAGGCCGATGCGGACGCGGCCATGGCTCTGGTCGGAGACGAAGGCGCTCCCTTGCAGGGTCGAAGAAAGGGCTGCGAGGCGCGACGGCGGAAGCGGATCATCGCCGGCGATGAACCATTGCCGGTATCCGGTGGAGCGGATCGTGCTCGCTTCAAGCCCTGCGGCAGAAAGCGGGCTGGCGAGGCCATCGGCGTCTATTACCCCCATGACATGCAGCAGATGACCTTCCGGCAGAGGTTCCAAGCGGATGCCCGGACCTTGCAGGGCGGTCTTGCCGGCAAGTACCGGTCTGTGTTCGGGGCGATCAGGCATGGAGCTTCTCGTTTTCGAGATCGATGAAGACCGGGCTGCAAAGCTGCCCCGCGGTGAATTCGCTTCTAAGGCCGTTCCAGATCATGACCTTTTCGCCGATGCGTTCCGGGCCATGCTTGACCAGCGCCAGGCCGATCGTATGGCCGAGGGTCGGCGAGAAGGCACTGGAGGTGACATAGCCCTGGTCATTTTCGAGCGTCGCCGCCGCGCCATCCGCCAGGATATGGGCGCCGGTGCGGAAGCTCGTCGCCGGGTCGAGCGGCTTGACACCGACGAGGCGGGGACGGTCAGACGATTGCAGACCCTCGCGGGCGAGCATGGCCTTACCGATGAAATCCGTCTTGGTCGCCGAGACCATGCGGCCGAAGCCGAGATCGCCTGGTGTCACCGTGCCGTTGATCTCGGCATGGGTGACATGGCCCTTCTCGATACGCATGACGCCGAGCGCTTCGGCGCCATAGGGGCAGATGCCGTGCTTTTCGCCAGCCTGCATGATGGCATCGGCCACCCATTCGCCATAACCGGCGGGCACGGCGAGTTCATAGGCAAGTTCGCCGGAAAAGGAGATGCGGAAGAGCCGGCCCTCAAGCTTGCCGCTAAAGAGCGTCACCGGACGGGCGCTCATGAAGGGGAAGGCGGCATCCGACAGATCCTCGTCGACGATCTCGGAAAGGATCGCCCGCGATTTCGGACCGGCGACCGCCATCTGCGCCCATTGATCGGTCGAGGAGGCGAAGTAGACCTCAAGCTCCGGCCAGAGCGTCTGGGCGCAGAATTCGAGATGAGTGAGTACGCCGGCGGCGAGTGCCGTCGTCGTCGTCATGAAGAAATGCTCTTCGCTGAGCCGGCTGGTGGTGCCGTCATCATAGATCATGCCGTCTTCGCGCAGCATGATGCCATAGCGCGCCTTGCCGACAGCAAGCTTGGCAAAGCCGTTGCAATAGATGCGGTCGAGAAAGGTCGCGGCATCCTTGCCGTGGATCTCGATCTTACCGAGCGTCGAGACATCGCAGATCCCGGCATTCTTGCGAATATTCAGCACTTCGCGATCAACGCTTTCGCGCCATGTCGTCTCGCCTTGGCGCGGGAACCAGGAGGAGCGATACCAAAGGCCGGTTTCGACAAAGGTAGCGCCGTTCTTGCTCGCCCAGTTGTGCAGTGGCGACTTGCGGGCCGGCTGGAAATGCTTGCCGCGCGAGGCGCCGGTGAGCGCCCCGAAGGAGACTGGCGTATAGAAGGGCCGGAATGTGGTGGTGCCGACTTCGCCGGGCGAGACGCCGCGCGCTTCGGAGAGAATGCCGATGGCGTTGATATTGGAGAGCTTGCCCTGATCGGTCGCCATGCCGTTGGTGGTATAGCGCTTGGCGAGTTCGACATGCCCATAGCCTTCGCGCACGGCAAGGCCGAGATCTTTCAAGTTCACGTCGTTCTGATAATCGACGAAAGCCTTGCCCTTGCCGCCTTTGACATACCAGAGCGCGGTGCTGGCGGCAGAGGCTTCTTCTGCCGGGACGAAAGCGGGCGTGATCCCGCCGAAACCGATCGCTTCCAGCGCCTCGGCGGCTTTGCGCGCACCATCGCCGAGGCAGGCTTCCGTGGTGGCGAGACCAGTTGCGGAGCCGGCAATCAGCAAGCCTTCCTGCCGCTCCGGCGCCAGGAAGGCGGCTTGCTCATCGGACCAGACGGGTCTTGCTCCGCGGTGGCAGGCAAGGTGGATGATCGGGCTCCAGCCGCCTGACATCGCCAGCGCATCGGCCTCGATGTCCTGCATGCCGGACGCCGTTGCAATGGTCACGCGGCGCAATTGCTTGCCGCCATGCGCGTCGACGATGCATCCCCCGGAGAAGACAGGCGCCTTGCCGCTCCAGCTTTCGCCGCCGCTGCTGCGGTTGTCGACGATGGCGGCAACTTCGACGCCGGCCGCTTCAAGATCGGCGGCTGTGTGGTAGCCGGATTGGTTGGTGGTGAAGATGACGGTTCGGGCGCCGGGCGTGACGGCCTGGCGGTTGAGATAGCTGCGCATGGCGCCGGCCATCATCACACCCGGAATGTCGTTGCCGCCGAAGACAAGGGGACGTTCCTCCGCGCCGGTGGCAAGGATCGCTTGCTTGGCGATGATGCGCCAGAGCCGTTCGACCGGGCGCTGCGGATCGGGCAATGCCACATGTTTCTGCACGCGCTCGACCGCACCGAAGACATTGTCGTCGTACCAACCGATGACGGTGGTGCGCGGTAGGAGCTGCACGTTCGGCAGCGTCGCGAGTTCGTCGAGAATGTCCTGTAAGGTAGAGCCGGTCTCGCAAAGCAGGCTGCCGCCAAGGGGAAAATTCTCGTCGGCAAGGAGGACGCGGGCGCCAGCGCGCGCCGCCGTTAGCGCGGCGGCAAGGCCGGTCGGTCCCGCGCCGATCACCAACAGGTCGCAATGCGCCCAGCATTTCTCATAGGAATCCGGATCGGCTTCATAGGATGCTTTCCCAAGCCCGGCAGCCTTGCGGATTATTGGCTCGTAGACTTTCTCCCAAAAGGCAGCCGGCCACATGAAAGTCTTGTAGTAGAAACCGGCTCCGAGGAAGGGCGAGAGCAGACCGTTGACGGCGCCGACATCGAAGCCGAGCGAAGGCCAGCGGTTTTGGCTGCGGGCAATCAAGCCGTCATAGAGATCGATCATCGTGGCGCGGCTGTTGGCTTCCGTCCGGCCGCCGGATCCGATCGTCACCACCGCGTTGGGTTCGGCCGCACCCGCCGTCAGGATGCCGCGCGGCCGATGATATTTGAAGCTGCGGCCGACGAGCTGGATGCCGTTGGCCAGCAGAGCAGACGCCAGCGTATCGCCGGGATGGCCGCTCAGAGGCTTGCCGTCGAAGGTGAAATTGACGGTTTTGGAGCGGTCGATCCGACCGCCAGAGGGAAGGCGATAGCTGGTCATGCCTGGCCTCCGAGCTTGGCGAGCGCAGCGTCGCTGACCTCATGAACGGCATGGGTGACGGTATCGCGCTCGACGATCAGCCAGCGGCGGCAACCGGACGAATGATGCCAATATTCCTTATGAGCACCCCTCGGATTGTCGCGCAGGTAGACATAGTCGTACCAAGCCTCCGCGCCGGCATCGGGGGCGGGGCGTGTGAGGCTCGCGTCACCCTTGATGGTGAACTCCTCTTTGGGACGCTGGCCGCAGTGAGGGCAGGTAATCAGGCTTGCCATGTCGTCATGTCCTCAATGCAGGTTCGGCTGGGCGCCGACGCCCTTTTCGTCGAGCTGATAGCCGCGCCGGAAGCGGTCGAGGCGCAGCTCGCGGGCCGTCTCATGCGGCTCGTTGCGGGCGATCAGATGGGCGTAGCAATAGCCGGAGGCCGGCGTCGCCTTGAAGCCGCCGTAGCACCAGCCGGCATTCAGATAGAGATTATCGATATGAGTGCGGTCGATGATCGGCGATCCGTCCATGCTCATGTCCATGACGCCACCCCATGAGCGCAAGTAACGCACGCGGGTGAGCGACGGGATCAGCGCGACACCGGCCTCGGCGACATGCTCGACGGTGGCGAGGTTGCCGCGTTGGGCATAGGAATTATAGCCATCGATGTCGCCGCCGAAGACGAGACCGCCCTTGTCCGATTGCGAAACATAGAAATGGCCGGCGCCGAAGGTGACGACCGTATCGATGAAGGGTTTCAGCCCCTCGGAGACGAAGGCTTGCAGCACATGGCTTTCGATCGGCAGGCGCAGGCCGGCCATATCGGCAACGACGGTGGAGTTGCCGGCCGCCGCCAGCGCCAGCTTGCCGCAGCCGATGAAGCCCTTGCTGGTCTCGACGCCGGTCACGCGACCGTTCTCGGAACGGATGCCGGTCACCTCACAGCCGGTGATGATATCGACGCCGCGGCTGTCGGCGCCACGCGCATAGCCCCAGGCGACTGCATCGTGACGCACCGTGCCGCCGCGCGGCTGGAACAGGCCACCCATGATCGGGAAACGGGCATTGTCGAAATCGAGGAAGGGAAGCTTCCGGCGCACCGCCGCCTTGTCGAGGAATTCGGCATCGACGCCATGCAGGCGCATGGCATTGCCGCGCCGGGTATAGGCGTCGCGCTGCGCATCCGAATGGAAGAGATTGAGCACGCCGCGCTGCGAGACCATGGCGTTGAAATTGAAATCCTGCTCCAGCCCTTCCCAGAGCTTCATCGACAGCTCGTAGAACGGATTATTGCCGGGCAGCAGGTAGTTCGAGCGGATGATCGTCGTGTTGCGGCCGATATTGCCGGAGCCGAGATAGCCCTTTTCCAAAACGGCGACATTGGTGATGCCGAAGGTCTTGGCGAGATAATAGGCCGTCGCTAGCCCATGGCCGCCGCCGCCAACGATGATGACGTCGTAATGCGGCTTTGGCTCGGGCTGGCGCCAGGCGGGAGCCCAGCCGGTATTGCCGCGAAGGCCGTTGAGGAAAATCGATAAAGCGGAATAGCGCATGAATTGCTCCGAGAGATCCGCTTCATGATGACAGAAGGACAGCTATCCACTTGCCCATTTAGGACCTTTGTGAATAGAAAAAGGACATGTCATCGATTGATGTGAAAAACGTCCAGCATATCGGCTTCATCCTGATCCCGGGATTCGCCCTGATGTCCTATGCCTCGGCCACCGAACCGCTGCGCGCCGCCAATCTTCTGGCGGGGCGGGAGATCTACCACCTCTCAAGCTTCTCGCCGGATGGCGCGTCGGCTTTGTCTTCCGGTGGCGTGCCGGTGCCCGCCGATCCGCTTCCAGGCCGTGGCTCTGGGCTTGGCACCGTCTTCGTCTGCGCCGGCGGCTCGCCGCGCGACTGGCATTATCCGGCGGTGTTCGCATGTCTCAGGCAATTGGCGCGCGAGGGTGTGCGTATTGGCGGCATTTCCGGTGGCCCTTATCTGCTGGCTGAAGCCGGGCTGCTTGCCGAGCGCGACTTCACCATCCATTGGGAGCATGCGCCGGCGCTGCTCGAAGCCTTTCCCGCGCTTTCGCCGCGCCAGGCCCGCTTCGTCGTTGATGGAAACCGCATCACCTGCGGCGGCGGCATCGCGCCGCTCGATATGATGCATGTGTTGATTTCCGAGCGCATGGGGCCGGACTTCGCCCGCCGCGTCAGCGACTGGTATCTGCACACGGAGGTCGGCGAACCGACAGCGCCACAGCGCGGCTCGCTTGCCGAGCGCTACGGGGTTCATCATCCGGGCCTCCTCAGCGTGCTGGAGAAGATGGAGGAGACGATCGAGATGCCGCTTGGCCGCACTGCCATGGCCCGGATCGCCGGCGTCACGCCGCGCCATCTCGACCGGCTGTTTGCGGCTCATCTCGGCTTCACTTTCCTCGATCAATATCGCCGAATCAGGCTCCAGCATGCCCGGCGTCTCCTGGAGCAGAGCCCGCTTTCGATCTCTGAAATCGCCATCGCCACCGGTTTTTCCAGCGGCGCGCATTTCTCCCGTGTCTATCGCAGCGCCTATGGCGCGGCACCCAGCAATATTCGTAAGCCCTGACTTTCTTCATGGTTGAGGAAATTTCACTGTGACGATAGGGTGGCTGCGATGACGCGTTGCAACAAAGGATCGTGAATGAAGACGAAGCCGGAGAAGACCACGGACGAGGAGCATCCCCACGGCGCACGGCCGGCCTTGTTGCAGGACCCGCACGCGGTTCGCGAGCCGAAGGAAAACAATCTGGAAATGGCGATCGGCCATGAGGTGCGCGCCTATCGCAAGAAGCTCGGCATCACCGTGACCGACCTTGCGGCATCGACCGGGATTTCGCTCGGCATGCTGTCGAAGATTGAAAACGGCAATATCTCACCATCGCTGACGACGCTGCAATCGCTCTCCCGCGCCCTCGGCGTGCCGCTGACGGCCTTCTTCCGGCGTTACGAGGAACCGCGCAATGCCGTCTTCGTCAAGGCGGGACAAGGCATAGAGCTGGAACGACGCGGCACGCGCGCCGGTCATCAATATAATCTGCTCGGTCACATCGACAACAATTCGAGCGGCGTCATCGTCGAGCCCTATCTCATCACGCTGACGACCGATTCCGACGTCTTCCCGACGTTCCAGCACGAGGGCATGGAGTTTCTCTATATGCTCGAAGGCGAGGTGGTCTATCGCCATGGCGACCAGCTTTTCCAGATGCAGCCGGGCGACAGCCTGTTCTTCGACGCCGACGCGCCGCATGGGCCGGAAGTGCTGGTGAAACTACCCAGCCGATATCTCTCGATCATCAGCTATCCACAGCGCGGCAAGAGCGACTGACTTGCTTTAAAAGAAAATATTATTCTTGCCAGTTGAAATCTGAAATTGGACCTGCTAGTCATTTTGCAGACGCGAAATGGAGGGTCTGATCATGTGCGGAATTGTGGGTCTCTTCCTGAAGGATAAAAGCCTGGAGCCGGAACTCGGCTCGCTTCTCTCGTCCATGCTGGTGACGATGACGGACCGTGGCCCCGACAGCGCCGGCATCGCGATTTACGGCGGTGCGAACGGCAATAAAGCGAAAATCACCATCCAATCCGCCAATCCGGCAAAGGACTTCGACGGCCTTGAGCAGGATCTTCGGCGGGTGCTAGATGTCTCGGTGTCGATCGAGGTGAAGAGCACCCATGCCGTTATCGCACTTGCGAAGGATAAGCTCGACGAGGGCCGTGCCGCGATCGCGTCGCTGCGACCGGATGTCCGGGTGATGAGCAGCGGCGACGCTATCGAGATCTACAAGGAAACCGGCTTACCAAAGGACGTCGTCTCCCGTTTCGGCGTCGCCTCCATGTCCGGCACGCACGGTATCGGTCATACCCGCATGGCAACCGAATCCGCCGTCACGACGCTCGGCGCCCATCCTTTTTCGACCGGCTCCGATCAATGCCTGGTCCATAACGGCTCGCTGTCGAACCACAACAATCTGCGTCGCGAGCTGGTGCGCGAGGGCATGACCTTCGAGACACAGAACGACACTGAGGTTGCCGCCGCCTATCTGACGGCTGAGATGGCCAAGGGCAAGGATCTGGGCGAGGCATTGACCGGCGCGCTGGACGATCTCGACGGTTTCTTCACCTTCGTCGTCGGCACCAAATCCGGCTTCGGCGTCGTTCGCGATCCCATCGCCTGCAAGCCGGCCGTCATGGCCGAGACCGATCGCTATGTCGCCTTCGGCTCTGAATATCGCGCGCTCGTCAACCTGCCCGGCATCGAGGATGCCCGCATATGGGAGCCGGAGCCGGCCACCGTCTATTTCTGGGATCACGAAAAGGCTGCCTAGTCCAGGGTCGGCGCAATCGAGAGAGTTTTTTATGCCAGTTTTCGATCTTTCCGTCACACCGCTGCGTGACCTCAACAGCGCTCTCCACGGCCTTGCGGCAGGCGCCAACGATACTGCCTTCGAGGTGGTCAATCCGCGTGGCCATCATGCTGTTGCCGTCGGTATCGACGCTCCCGTGACCGTCGATGTCAAAGGATCTGTCGGCTATTATTGTGCTGGCATGAACGATGGCGGCAACGTCACCGTACACGGCTCGGCCGGCCCGGGCGTTGCCGAGAACATGATGTCGGGCACCGTTGTCATCGAAGGCGATGCGAGCCAGTATGCGGGGGCGACCGGTCAGGGCGGCCTGCTGGTCATCAAGGGCAACGCGGCGTCCCGTTGCGGCATCTCGATGAAGGGTATCGATATCGTCGTGCACGGCAATATCGGCCATATGTCTGCCTTCATGGGACAGTCCGGCCATCTGGTCGTGCTCGGCGATGCCGGTGATGCGCTGGGCGACAGCCTTTATGAAGCCAAGCTTTTCGTGCGTGGCTCGGTCAAGAGCCTCGGCTCGGACTGCATCGAAAAGGAGATGCGCCCCGAGCATCTCGCAAAGCTTTCCGAGCTTCTCGATAAGGCCGGCGTCAGCGGCGTCAAGCCGGAAGAGTTCAAGCGCTACGGATCGGCGCGCAAGCTCTACAATTTCAACATCGACAATGCCGACGCGTACTGAGGCGAAAGGAATATCATGAGCTATCACAATCCTCTGACGCCGCCGCGCAAGTCCGCCACCTTCGACGACCATACGCTGGCCGAGATCCGCCGCGCGGCGGCAACCGGCATCTACGATATTCGCGGCGCCGGCACGAAGCGCAAGGTCCCGCATTTCGACGATCTTCTTTTCCTCGGTGCATCGATCTCGCGCTATCCGCTCGAAGGTTATCGCGAGAAGTGCGACACGACGGTGGTTCTCGGCAGCCGCTTTGCCAAGAAGCCCATTACGCTGAAGACCCCGATTACCATCGCCGGCATGAGCTTCGGCGCTCTCTCTGGCAATGCCAAGGAAGCGCTTGGTCGCGGCGCCACGCTTGCGGGCACATCGACCACGACCGGCGACGGTGGAATGACTAATGAAGAACGCGGCCATTCGCAGACCCTCGTCTATCAGTATCTTCCGTCGCGCTACGGCATGAACCCGAAAGACCTGCGTCGTGCGGATGCAATCGAAGTGGTGGTCGGCCAGGGCGCAAAGCCCGGCGGCGGCGGCATGCTGCTCGGCCAGAAGATTTCCGATCGCGTCGCCCATATGCGCAATCTGCCGAAGGGTATCGACCAGCGCTCGGCCTGCCGTCACCCGGACTGGACCGGCCCCGACGATCTTGAGATCAAGATCATGGAACTGCGCGAAATCACCGATTGGGAAAAGCCGATTTACGTCAAGGTTGGCGGCGCGCGTCCCTATTACGACACGGCTTTGGCGGTGAAGGCCGGTGCCGATGTCGTTGTTCTCGACGGCATGCAGGGCGGTACGGCGGCGACCCAGGACGTCTTCATCGAAAACGTCGGCATGCCGACGCTCGCCTGCATTCGCCCGGCCGTTCAGGCGCTGCAGGATCTCGGCATGCACCGCAAGGTGCAACTGATTATCTCCGGCGGCATTCGTTCCGGTGCTGATGTGGCAAAGGCGCTTGCGCTTGGTGCCGATGCCGTCGCCATCGGTACGGCGGCGCTGGTCGCCATCGGCGACAATGATCCGCGCTGGGAAGAGGAGTACCAGAAGCTCGGAACCACCGCCGGCGCCTATGACGACTGGCACGAAGGCAAGGATCCGGCTGGCATCACCACGCAGGATCCGGAACTCGCCGCGCGGCTCGATCCGGTTGCTGCTGGCCGTCGTCTTGCCAATTATCTGAAGGTCATGACGCTCGAGGCACAGACGATTGCGCGTGCCTGCGGCAAGAACCACCTTCATAATCTGGAGCCGGAAGACCTGTGCGCGCTGACCATGGAAGCTGCCGCCATGGCGCAGATTCCGCTTGCCGGCACGAGCTGGTATCCGGGCAAAGGGGGCTACTAAATTTTCACCGCCGGGTTAGAGAGCCCGGCGGTATTCTATCAAAATCGAAGTGTCTCTAAGAAATCCAAAGGGGAACGAGAATGACACTGGACCTTGCTGCTTTTGCCAAAGACAAAGGCATCAAATACTTCATGATCAGCTATACCGATCTGTTTTCCGGCCAGCGCGCCAAGTTGGTGCCGGCGCAGGCGATTGCCGCGATGCAGGAAGAGGGCGCCGGCTTTGCCGGTTTCGCCACCTGGCTCGACATGACGCCCGCCCATCCGGACCTGTTTGCCGTGCCGGATGCATCCTCCGTCATCCAGCTCCCCTGGAAGAAAGAGGTTGCCTGGGTTGCCGCCGATTTGTGGATGGATGGCGAGCTCGTCGCCCAGGCGCCGCGCAATGTGCTGAAGAAACTCGTCAAGTCGGCCGAAGCCGAGGGCATGCGGGTCAAGACCGGTGTCGAAGCCGAATTCTTCCTGATCACCGCTGACGGCTCGAAGATTTCGGACGAATACGATACGGCCGAAAAGCCCTGCTACGACCAGCAGGCGGTGATGCGCCGCTATGACGTGATCGCCGAGATCTGCGACTACATGCTGGAACTTGGCTGGGGCGCCTATCAGAACGACCACGAGGACGCCAACGGCCAGTTCGAGATGAACTGGGAGTTCGACGACGCGCTGAAGACAGCCGACAAGCACTCCTTCTTCAAATTCATGGTCAAGTCGATTGCCGAAAAGCACGGGCTGCGCGCCACCTTCATGCCGAAGCCTTTCAAGGGCCTGACAGGCAATGGTTGCCATTGCCATATCTCCGTGTGGAGCAATGACGGCAAGACCAATGTCTTTGCCGACAGGGAAGCGGAATTCGGTCTTTCGGCGCAGGGCAAGCAGTTCCTCGGCGGCATCATGAAGCATGCCTCGTCGCTGGCGGCGATCACCAATCCGACGGTCAATTCCTACAAGCGCATCAACGCACCGCGCACCACTTCGGGCGCTACATGGTCGCCGAACACGGTGACTTGGACCGGCAACAACCGTACCCATATGGTGCGTGTGCCCGGCCCCGGCCGCTTCGAACTGCGCCTGCCGGACGGTGCCGTCAATCCCTATCTGCTCCAGGCGATCATCATCGCCGCCGGCCTCGATGGCATTCGCAACAAGGCCGATCCCGGCCCGCATCACGACATCGACATGTATGCCGAAGGGCATCTGGTGAAGGATGCGCCGCGCCTGCCGCTCAACCTGCTCGATGCGCTCAGAGCCTATGATGAGGATGAAGGCCTGAAGGAAGCGATCGGCTCGGAATTCTCCGCCGCCTATCTGAAGCTCAAGCATCAGGAATGGAATTCCTACTGCTCGCACTTCACGCAATGGGAACGCGACAGCACGCTCGATATCTGAGCGTTGCACGGCATTCCATAGGATAAGCGCATAGGCCGGAGCCTGAAACTCCGGCCTAACGTAGATATTCTGCCTAGGACGACGAAGGAAAATGAACATGGAGAAGTTCGTTCTAACGGTTTCCTGTCAATCGACAC